>DASYOF010000034.1:0-1973 GCA_036007995.1 Thermoplasmata archaeon | reverse complement strand
CCTCGCGACCCCGAACGACCACGAAACCGGGTGTGGCGGAGAAGCGTGCCTGCCCTCGGCGCTTTCGTTGGACCACGGGAAGGCCGTCTGCGTCGCTGGGATCAACGCCCCGCCGGCCGATTGCTCCTCTCGGTTCGCCTTGCATGTGTCCGCCGCCGGGGCTACCGTCCCACCGGTAGCTCCGGCCGACCTGGCCTTTGAAATCGAGAGCCCGGGCGGAACCCTCCTCGACAGCCCCTTCCAGCTCACGGTCCTGACTCCGCAGGGGTGCGGGACGGCCACGTACGATTCCCCCTCCAACTCCTGGACGGCCGCCTCCATCGGGCCCGGATGCCCCCAAAGCGTTTCGGCCACGACGCCGCTCGCGAGCGGCGAATCGTTCGATCTGACCGCCCTGCCGGGCGGAGGCATCGCATTCTCGCAACCCGGCGCCCAGCTCGTGGCCGTCGGTGTGGGCGCCTTCAGCGGCACCGTCGCCACACCGGTCGCCTGAGCCGTCGAGCTCAGGCCGAGTCGCTACGGGGCTCCGTCACGCCGCTGCGTTGGGGTGACGGTGCGCGTCGGAGCGCGGAGGGGAGGGCCCTGCGGCCTGCCCGGTCGCGCCAGGAACCGGATCGCGACGATCACCCCGAGGGCCGTGACCGAAAGGCCCAACAGCGCGAACGTCGGGACGCGGGCCGCGGCCAGCTCGAACACGGCGACGCTGACGACCGCGACGAGGACCGGAATGAGCACGTCGGCGGCCTCGCCGCCGTCCGGTGCCCCGACGGTCGGTTCGGGAAGGAACAGCCCGAGGAACGTGCCGACCACGGCGAGGAGGATCAGAAGCGCGAAGTACGGGTCGCTGAGCGGCTGGAGCGGCAGGGCCGCCGAGCGCGAACCGAGGAGCAGGTTTCCGATCCCCGTCAACTGGTCCCAGGTGACCTGACCGATCGCGAGCGCGAAGACCCCCGGCGTTGGAACCTGGCCCGGGACGGCGATTCGGTCGAGGGCCGCCCGCAACGTGAGCAGATCGATCAACCCGGCGAAGGTGAGCGGAAGCACCAGGGCGGCGTCGTGCCGCCATCGCAGGATCGCGGCCGCGCCGGCGATCGGGGAGCCGAGGACCACGCCGCCGAAGACGGCCATACCTGCGGAGCCGGCGGCGAACTGGTGAGGGGCGCCGATCAGGAACCCTAGCGCAAGTGCGGCGCCCGGGCCGCCCCAGGTGAGAAGGCTTCCGCGCGAAGGCAGGCACGTCACGAGCGGCAGGGCGGTGAGCGCGGCCCCGAGGATCGCCCAGTCGTTGATCTGCCGGAGCACGAGGAGCATGAGGACGAGGGCATAGGCGAACACGGGAAGGGCGAGCCAGGCGGTCGTCCACCGTCGCGGCAGTTCGATCACGCGACCCCCCAGGCGCGGAGCCTCGCGTACGTCGACAGCACTTGGACGGTCGCCCCGCGCCGGTCGTACGGGAACACCGGAATCCCTTCCGAGCGGACCTTCGCGATGCTGCGCTGGGCGTTCGCGACCTCCTCGGCCTCCGCCCATTTCCACGCCGTGATGGCGGGGTTCGACGGGTCGATGTCGCGGTACATCTGCGCCCGGTTTGGCGGGAAGAGGTACGCCCGGTGGCCGCGCTCCCGGAACCGGGTATACGACGGGGGTAGCTGTTCGAGCGGTCCGTCCATCGCGCTGAACACGAGGACGTGAGTGTTCCGGGACAGGCGTCGCGTGCAGAAGTCGAGCGCCGCGGGAAGGTCGAACTCCCCCGGCCGCGGCCGAAGGTACGCGAGATTCTCAGCGATCCGACGGAAGTGGACCTCCCCGCGCTCCGGTCGAAGGTACTGCCGGACCTTGTCGGTGTGCGTGAGGAGGCCGACCCGGTCCTCGCCGGTCCGCGCCACGGCCGCCACCACGAGGGCGGCGGCCTCGACGGCCCGGTCGAGCGCGTTCTCGCCCGGGAGGCCGGCCATCATGCCGGGTGTTACGTC
>DASYOF010000033.1:0-1980 GCA_036007995.1 Thermoplasmata archaeon | reverse complement strand
CCACGTGGCTGACGCCTTCGACGTCGATCCCCCGTGCGGCGATGTCGGTCGCGACCAGCACCCGGTGACGGCCGGTCTTGAACCCGTCGAGCGCCTTGACCCGTTGCGCCTGGCTCCGGTCGCCGTGGATCACGGTGGCATCGACGCCACGCTGGGCGAGCTGGCGAGCGAGGCGGTCCGCGCGGTGCTTGGTCCGCGTGAAGACGAGGACGCTCGACATCGTCTCGTCCCGGAGGAGTTCGATCAGGAGCTCGGTCTTCAGGTGCGCCGGCACCGGGAGGCCGAGGTGGGAGACGCCGACCGCCGCGGCGGCCGTCTCGTCGACCTGGACGGTCTTCGGGTCGCGCAGGAAGTCGCGGGCGAGGCGGACGACCTCGGGGGGCATCGTGGCGCTGAACAGCATGGTCTGGCGCCGCGACGGGAGGCGGCTGAGGATCTTCCGGACGTCCGGGAGGAACCCCATGTCGAGCATCCGGTCGGCCTCGTCGAGGACCAGGATCTCGAGCGCGCCGAAGTTCACGTACCCCCGGCTCATGTGGTCCAGGAGCCGGCCGGGCGTCGCGACGACGATCTCGGCGCCGCCGCGGAGCGCCCGCTCCTGCTCGCCCATGCCGACCCCGCCGTAGACGGCGGCCCCATGGAGTCGGGTGTGCCGGCCGAGCTTGTCGAGGAACTCCTTCGCCTGGAGCGCGAGCTCCCGGGTCGGGGTCAGCACCAGCGCGAGGATCCGGCCGTTCGGGTGGTCGAGAAGGCGTTCCAGGATCGGGAGGAGGAAGGCGGCCGTCTTGCCGGTGCCCGTCTGGGCGGTTCCAATCAGGTCCCGGCCGAGTACGGCGTCCGGGATCGTGCGGCTCTGGATCGGCGTCGGTTCGGTGTAGCCGAGCTCGCGAACCCCCGCTCGGATCGTGGGGTGCAACGGCATCTCCTCGAAGGAGGCCGCTGCGGGCGTTCGCTCGCTCGGGTCGTTCGGCATCGGCTTCGTCACCCGGACGAGGAGATTAACCGTTCGCCCGTGCCACGATCCCCCACGGACCGGCGGCCGGCCTCCGCCCCGCTCGCCCCGGAACTGGGGGAGCACCGGACCCTCCGCGGCTCCTGTCGCACGGTCGCGCGACGTCGCACGCATGGGTACAAATACACCATTATGCGTATTCTCACCCGAACCGGCAAACGCCGGCACAGGAAAGATGGCAGCGAAGAAGGTGCCCGGACGACTGATCTACGCCGCGACGGTGGTGGCAATCCTCGGGATGACCGGCGGATTCGTCCTCGCTTCCGTCGTGACGGTGACGACGACGAACCAGACCTCGACGACGGACCAGGTGAACGGCGCGAACAGCGTGCTCATCAGTTCGGGGACTGCCGGTAGCCTCGCCGTCGCGCCGGGCAACGTGCCGGCCGCGGTCGCCTCGTGCTCGAGCGGCGCCACGGCGCTCACGAGCGGCGGTGCGACGTCGGCGTACGTCTCGTCTACGACGGGCTCGACCGCCTGCTCGACCGGGAACTTCGCGGAAGTCTACACGATCGTGACGGGGTCGACCGCGCCCGCCGGCACCTACCAGGTCGAGATCACGACCCAGTGGGGCAGCGGACCGACCATCGGGGACAACACGCTGACGTTCACCATCGCCAGCGCGTTGACCAGTGCGGCGACCATCACCCTGTACGTCGACTACGGCAGCCCGATGACACCGACCGGGGGCATCTCGACGCTCCAGATCGTCATCACGCCGTAGGACGGGGGTCCCGAACCAACCGAGGGGGGTCGGCCGTGACCGGTCGACCCTCCGAAACCTTTCCCCTCATGATGCTCCCGATTCCTCACCTCGCCTCCTCGAATATCGGCCGGCGCCCCCACGGCGCGGGACCGCGGCCGTAGTGCGGGTGGTGTGTGCGCGCGTCCCCCACCGTCCGTCGAAGTGAGCCGCCGTCCACCGAACCGGTCCGAGACCCGCCGGGGTCGGAGGAGCGGACGGAACG
>DASYOF010000032.1:0-2187 GCA_036007995.1 Thermoplasmata archaeon | reverse complement strand
GCCCCTGGTGCACCACGGCGGGGACTTTCCGGATTCCGAACTTCGTGTCCCGCTCCACCGTTTCCACCCGGTCGAGCGCCGATTCGGGGAGCCAGAAGACATGCGCGACCTCCGAGGGGCTCGCGGGCTTCGGAGCGGTCGCCGGTCCGAGAGCGGCGGCGAAGACCGCGACCCGCAGGCCGAACATGCTCGCGACCTCGACGCCGACGAGGCCCGGCGTTCCCACGAGGTCGGTGGGGCCAAGCCCGACCTCCTCCCGGAGCTCGCGGAGGGCCGTGGTCCGAGTCGTCGCGTCGTCCGCGTCCTCTCGGCCCCCCGGAAGGGCCACGTGGCCGGAGGCTGGGTCCTCCTCTCGAACGGCTCGCTCGATCAACAGCGCTTCGACGTCCTTGTGGCCCTCGCGGAGCACGATCGTCACGGCCGCTCCCGCCGTCCCGTGCGGGAGGTCCGAGGGTGGCCAACGGGACAGCCAGCGATCGACGGCCGGGGAGACCTTGCGCGCGCGGTCGCCTAGCTCTGCCAATCGAAGACGACCTTCTCTTTCACCGCGTCGCGGTCGAGGGGATGTTCCTCGCGCGGTTCGAGGCGGCTCGCCCCGGTCGTCTGAGTGAGCCTCGCCTCGAGAACGGCGAGCCGACGGCGAAGATCCGCGACCTGGTGCTCGAGGGCGTCCAGGCGCGCGGCCACGGCGTCGGTCGTCGGTGAGGCCATCGGAGCGGGTAGCGCGGCGGGGTAGAAAAGGCGCGCGCGACTACGGGGCGGACCGGACGTCGACGCGGGCGAGCCAACCGCGGAGCGACTCGGCGGTCTCCGTCGGACGCTCGATCGGGACCATGTGTCCGGTTTGGGCGAGCAATCGGACCTCGGTCCCCTGGATCGTCTGTCGGAGCAGCCGAGCGTGGGACGGGTCGACCACCTGGTCGTCCATTCCCTGGATCACGAACAAGGGAACCCGGAGCCCGCCGAGGCGGCCGCGCGTGTCGAAGGTGCGGATCGTCCCTGCCCACGCGAGCGTGCCGGACAGGTCGGCGCCGACCAGACCCTCCCGAAGCCGGTCGGCGACGTCCATGTGATTCTCGATCCAGTCCGGGTAGTACAGGTCCTTGAGCAGCCGCAGCGCGAGCGCCTCGGTGCCCTCTTCGCGGTACGTGGTGATCCACCGGTCCCCGATACTGCGGGTGTGCCGGTCGCAGTGGCCGGCGCTGCTCACGAGTGTGACCGAACGGACCCGCCCGGGATGGGCGAGCGCGAACGTCAGGGCGAGGAACCCGCCCGCACTGAGGCCGACCAGGTGGGCCTTGTCGACCTTCTCCCGGTCCAACATCGCGAGGAGGTCTCCGACGAGCTCGGGGAACTCCATCGTCGACCCGTCCGGGTACGGGCTGCGGCCGTGGCCCCGAAGGTCCGGGGCGAGGACTAGGTGGTCGTTCGCGAGGTCTCGGGCCACCGAGTTCCAGATTGTGTGATCGCCGACGATCCCGTGAAGGAGCACGACCGGAGTTCCGGCGCCCTCGCGACGGAGATACAACTCGACCGGGGGCGCGCTCGCCACGGCCGCGGCGGACGAAGGCGCGCTATTTGACGGGCCCGGGCGCTGCCGGCGCCCTCAAATACCCTAGGCTAGCTCCTCGGCGTAGAGGAACGGTCCGGATGTCCCGCGGCGTGATGCTGATGAGCGGCGGGATCGACTCCCCGGTCGCGCTCCACTACCTGCTCCGCCAGGGCCACGAGATGACGTGCGTCCACATGGACAACCGCCCGTTCACCGACGACTCTCCGCTCGCGAAGGTCGTGGACCACCTCGAGGTGCTCCGGGGCCGGTACGGCCAGAAGATCCCCATGTACCTCCTCCCGCACGGCCCGACGCAGGTCCAGCTGATGCGGGAGACCGACCGCCACGTCGGCTGCGTTCTCTGCCGCCGCTTCATGTGGCGCTCCGCCGAGCGCATCGCGGTCCGCGAAGGCGCGACGTTCCTCGCCACCGGCGAGTCGCTCGGCCAGGTCGCGAGCCAGACGCTCAGCAACATGCGGACCGCGACGGCGTCGGTCTCCCTGCCGATCGTGCGGCCGCTGATCGGATTCGACAAGCACGAGATCGAGGCGGTGGCGAAGTCGATCGGAACCTACGAGATCTCGACGCGCCCGGGGCTCTGCTGCCAGGCGGTCCCGTCGAAGCCCGCGACTCGC
>DASYOF010000031.1:0-4777 GCA_036007995.1 Thermoplasmata archaeon | reverse complement strand
AGATCGAGCACGACCCGTGCGTCCACCGCGACGACGCCCTGGCCGGCGGGCCGGACGATCATCGGGTTGAGGTCGAGCTCCGACAGCTCGGGGACCTCGACGATCAGCTGGCTGACCCGTTCGAGGATCTCGTAGAGCGCCTTCACGTCGGCCGGTGGCTCCCCCCGGACCCCGTTCAGGATCGCGGCGGCCCGCACCCCCGCGACCATGTGGATGGCGGAGAGCGGCCGGAGCGGGGCGAGACGGAACGTGACGTCCTGGAGGACCTCGACGTAGATCCCGCCCATTCCGAACACAACGACCGGCCCGAACGTGGGGTCCCGTTGGGCCCCGATCAGGACTTCGTGGCCCCCGCGGACCATCGACTCGACCTCGAACCCCTCGATGCGCGCGGTCGGGGCGCGGCGCGCCAGCTCCGCGTGCATCGTGGCCCAGGCCGCCCGGAACGCGGATGCGTCGCCGAGGTTCGCGGCGACGCCGCCGACGTCGGTCTTGTGCGAGATGTCCGGCGACGCGACCTTCAGGACCACGGGGTACCCGATCTCCGCAGCGGCCGACAGAGCGGATTCGAGGTCGTTCGCGAGCCGGGAGGCCGCGAACGGGATCCCGTACGCCGCGAGCAGGGTTCGTGCGGCATACTCCGGCAGCACCGCCGTTTTGGAGCGGCGGGCGGCGGCGATCGAGGCGCGAACCGCGGCGTGGTCCACGCGGAACACCTTGGTCCGGGTCCGGGGGCGGGTCTTCCAGGCATGGTACTTGGCGAGCGTCCCGAGGGCGGCGACCGCCTCTTCCGGGAACGTGAACGTCGGCACGCCGTGCTCCTCGAGCACGCCGACCTCGTGGCTGAGGTCGGTGAGTCCGAACAGGCAGGCGACGACCGGCTTGTGGCTCGTTCCCCGCCCGGTGAGGATCGCCTCGGCGACCGCGGTCCCGCGCATCGTGCCGGTCGGGGTGGCAATGACGAGCGCCCCGTCGGACGTCGGGGCTTTGAGGAGGGCGGAGAGCACCGCCGCGTACTGCTCCTGGTGGGCGTCGGCCGTCATGTCGAGCGGGTTCGACACCGAGGCGGACGGCGAGAGCCTCCGCTGTACCGAGCGGATCGTCGCCGACGACGGCATCGGGAGTTCCAGTCCGACGCGGGCGCACGCATCCGCGGCCACGATGCCGGGTCCTCCGGAGTTCGTCAGGATCGCGAGCCGCGGCCCCGCGAGCTTGAACTTCGCGGCGTGGACCTTCGCCGCCCGGAACAGCTCGCCGATCGAATCGACGCGGAGCACGCCCGATTGGTCGAAGAGCGCGCCGTACAGCCGGTCCTGGGCCGCGTGGGCGAGCGAGCCGGTGTGGCTGCGGGCCGCGCGCTCGCCCGCGACGGAGCGGCCGCTCTTGATCACGATGACCGGTTTCTTTTCCGTGACCTCCCGGGCGGTCTCGAGGAACTTCCGTCCGTCGGCCAAGTTCTCGATGTAGAGCAGGACGACCGCCGTCGCCGCATCGTCGGCGAGCGAGCGGATCAGGTCGTTCTCGTCGATCCCGGCGCGGTTTCCGATCGAGACGAACCGCGAGAAACCGATCCGCTCCGCGATCCCGTACCGGAGGATCCCGGCGCAGAGCGCGCCGCTTTGGCTGATGAACGCGATGTTGCCCCGCGGGGGCAGGTCGTCGGAGAACGTCGCGTTGAGCGAGACGGTTGGGTCGGTGTTCAACACACCGAAGCAGTTCGGTCCGACGACCGACATCTTGTACCGACGCGCGGTTTCCACGAGCTCGGCCTCGCGAGCCACGCCGGCCCCGCCGATCTCCCGGAACCCGGCGGAGATCACGATCACGCCCTTGGTCCCGGCGCGACCGAGCTCGTCAACGACGTCCCGAACGCCCAGCGCGGGGACGATCACAACCCCCAGGTCGGGGGTTTCCGGAAGGTCGCCGACCGACGGGTAGCACCGGACCCCGCTGACGCTCGGCCACTTCGGGTTGACCGGGTACACGACCCCTTGGAAGCCGGCGGACAGCACGTTCCGAAACAGGGAACTTCCCACGGTACCGGGTCG
Organism: Thermoplasmata archaeon; assembly: GCA_036007995.1. Classification (GTDB taxonomy): domain Archaea; phylum Thermoplasmatota; class Thermoplasmata; order Lutacidiplasmatales; family UBA184; genus Lutacidiplasma. The sequence continues at coordinate 2,729 of DASYOF010000031.1, read as the reverse complement.
GTTGGACGCCCCGATCACGGCGACCGAGCGCGGTCGGAACAACTCGTCGAGGAACGCCTTCGTCGGTGGGCTCATCGAATTCTCCGGCGGCCCGGAGCCAACGTTTCGTTATATACGATGGGCCGGGTCCGCGACGATGGCCGAACCGTCCGAGGCTCCCGGACCGCGCCCGACCTCCGCGCCCCCCGGCGCGGGGCCGCGCGGGCGGCCGGGGAGCGTCCTCCAGAAGATGGGGAAGGGCGCCATTACCCACGTCGTCGCGGTCGGCTCCGGGAAGGGCGGCGTCGGCAAGTCCGCGACCACCGCGCTCCTCGCGGCGGAGCTCCGCCGCCGGGGGCACACGGTCGGACTGCTCGACGCGGACGTCACCGGCCCGTCGATCCCGAAGCTGTTCGGACTTACCGGCCCGCTCCTCGACAAGGGCGAGGGGATCGAGCCGGCCCGGTCCGCGGAGGGGATCCCGGTGATCTCTTCGCAATTCCTGGTCGAGGACGAGCAGGCGCCGGTCATCTGGCGGGGCCCGCTCGTGACGCGCCTCATCACGCAGTTCTTCGGCGGCGTGAACTGGGGGAAGCTCGACTACCTGCTCATCGACATGCCGCCTGGGACGAGCGACGTCCCGCTGACGGTGTTCCAGACGATCCCGATCGACGGGATGGTGTTCGTGTTCACCCCGCAGGAGCTCGCCGGGATGATCGTCAAGAAAGCGATGAACATGGCGCGGGACCTCCACGTCCCGCTGCTCGGAGCCGTCGAGAACATGAGCTACCTGACCTGCCCGCACTGCCACGAGCGGATCTCGCTGTTCGGGCCGAGCGGCGTCGAGCGGATCGCGAAGGAGTACGGGGTCCCGGTCCTCGGGATCCTGCCCGTCGACCCCGCCCTCTCGGCCGCCGCCGACCGGGGGACGGTCGAAGAGTACCGGTCCCCGGACGTGACCAAGCTCGGGGACGCCTTCCTCGCCGCGATGGCCGCTCAGTCGAGCGCGGCGGTCACGACCCTGTAGTCGCGCGGAGTTCCTGGAACGCCACCGTCTCGCTCGGGATTCCGTGGCGACGGAGCGCCGCGGCGAGACCGAGGACGTGCGCGTCGCCCACGACCGCCGCGACCCGGCCGTAGCCGTTCCGCCGGGCTTCCACGAGCCGGGCGGCCATGTGCTCGTTCCGTTCGTCGAGCAGCACCCGGGCCACGCCCGGATACGCGGTCCGAAGGTCGTCGACGTAGTCGCCGGGGGATTCCGCGTACCGGTCGATCTCGTTCCGTACGAGGCGCGCCGGGATCACGAGGCCGACGATGCTGCCCACGAGGAGCGCGACCCGCTCCTTCGGCGAGAGCGCCCCGATCAAGCGCCGGATCGTGTCCCGGATCGGGTCGTCGATCAGGAGAAGTGGGATCCCGCGCTCTTTCGCGAGCTTCGCGGCGCTCCGCATCTCCGCCCCCGCGACGCCCGCTCCGAGCTGGCCGCCGAGGCGGCGCTGGATGACGGCCCACAGACGGACGAACAGCGGGGCGTCCCCGGACCGACCCCCCGACCCGTCCGGCGCCGTCTCCGATAGGATCGCTTGGGCGCGCTCCTCGTCGAGCTCGACGGCGATGGCGTCGAGAGGGCGGTTCGCCAGCGTCGCCCGGATCGGACCGTCCAGGTCGACCACGTGGGCGGCCCCGAGCAGGAGGACCGGCGCCTCGAGGGTGCTCGCGAACACGCTCCCACGACGGCGCCGCTCCACTTGGGGGTTGCGCCTGACCGAGAGGCATTTGGACCGGGAGCCGTTCCTCGCCGGAGATGCCGACGACGTTCCCCCCGCCCCAGGATCCGCATCCGCCGCGCGGCCGTACCCGCCATCCGTTCTTCATGCACGAGATGATCCGGCGCCAGCAGATCGCCGTGAAGGCGACCTTGGCCGAGGTCGGCGGCTGGGCGGGAACCGCGAGGACCCGCGACCCTGCCGCTCGCCTGTTGACCACCGGCATCGGCACCTCGTTCCACGCGGCCCTCGCGGTGGCGGCCGCGGCCCGCGCGGCCTCCCCCGAGCGGGCGGTCGAGGCCCGGGCGGCGTTCGACCTCCTCGACGCCCCCGAATCCGCGACCGCGGACGTGGCGATCGCCTTCTCGGAATCCGCGGAGACGTTCGTCACCGCCCGCGCCCTCGAACTGCTCCAGAAACGAAAGGTGCCGACGCTGCTCATCACGGCCGCGGACCACGGCGAATGCCGGGACCTCGCGGGCGAGACGTTCGAGACGAAACACGCGAAGGAGGACTCGTGGACCCACACGGTGAGCTACGCGGCGGGCGTGGCCGCCGGGTGGTCGCTCGTCCAGCCCCGCCCGGACCCGGTCGCCGAGGCGACGGTCGTCGAGGCGATCGGCGACACGCTCGCGCTCGAGCCGCGGGTGATGGAGACGGTGGAGGCGCTCGGCGAGCGGGACCGGTTCGTGATCGTGGGGTCCGGGTCCAGCGAGGCGACCGCCCGCGAGGCCGCGCTGAAGATCCGGGAAGCGACCCGGCGGTTCACGACGGCGGTCGGCGTGGAGGAGCTCCTCCACGGCGTTCTCCCCTCCCTGAACGAGCACACGGCGGTCCTCGCCATTTCCGGGACGGAGTTGGAGCGTCGGCGCGTCGCCGACGGGCTCGCGGCCGCCCGCCACCTCGAGGCGTTCGTCTGGCACGTCGACACCTCCGGCGCGTCCAGCGTCGAGAACGGGCTCGCCCTCCCACCGGTCCCGCCGT
>DASYOF010000030.1:0-13545 GCA_036007995.1 Thermoplasmata archaeon | reverse complement strand
TCGGTGACGAACGCTTCCGCGCGCCCGGCATCGTACACGATCCCGGGGGCCTCCGGGCCGTTCACCGAGATCGACGCGACCATTCGGTTCGTCGAGGTCTCGATCACGCTCACATTGGCCGAGTCGGCGTTGGCCACCCATACGGTGCCGCCCGAGGGATCGCAGGACAACGCGTCGGGGTACGTTCCGACCCCGACGGCGGCGACGACGGTGTCCGTCGTATCGTTGACGACGCTGACCGTGTTCGCCCCCGGATTGGCGACGAACACCTCGCCGAGGGCCGAGTCGTAGCAACCGGCGCTCAGCGGGTACGGTCCGACCCCCTCGGGGGCTTGTCCGACCGCGACACCTCCGGTGTAGGTCCTGGTGGCGGCATCGAGGATACTGACCGAATTGGGCCCACCCGATTGATTGTACGTCGGGACGAAGATCTCCTGGTGGCCGCGGTCATACACCGCCCCGATCGGGTCGCCCGGTACCGAGATGTTCGAAACGACGGTGTTGGTGGTGTCGTTGACCACACTGACCTTGTTGTCATCGTAGATCGCCACGAACACTTCCCCGAGCCGCGGGTCGTACGCGGCTCCGGTAGGCGACCCGGGCAGTCGCACGGTGGCCACCACGGTGTTGCGGCTCACGTTGACCACCGACACGTTGGTGGCGGACACGCTCGCGACGAACACCTCGCCTTGGCCGAAGTCGGGCGCGAGGGCGTACGGTTCGTTCCCCAACGGGATCGTCGCCACCACGGTGTTCGTGCTGTCGTTGAGGACCGTGACGTTCCCACCCGCGTTCGCGACGAAGATCTCGCCCCGGGCCCCGTAGTACGTCAAGGCGATCGGAGAGGCGCCCACGCCGACTCGGGTAAGGAAGGGCGTGGTCGACGGGCGAGCCGCGGGGGCGGACGCCGCTGGCCGGGCGGTCCCGATCGGGGACGCCTCCGGGAGGTCGTGGGACGAACGGTCGAGATGGGAGATCCCGGGAACGTCGGGTGGGGACGAGCGTTCCGACCCGGCCCACGCGAGGCCGCCCGGCAACAACAGCACCGTGAGGACGAGAGCGACGCCGAGGGTTCTCCGCATGGGTCGAGTTGGGAGCCCCTCGGAAGGCCGAGGGCGAGGTACGGTATGAGTTCCCGGACCGACGCTCGACGACCTCCGCCACGGTTTCCCTAGGAGGCGACGTTCGGAGCGCCGTCGGGCGATCGGCCCGCCCGGACCAGGGCTCGGCGCCGGCGCCCCGCTCGGTGGCCGGAGCCCGTTCAACCGAAGTTGACGGAGATGAGTTTGACGTCGGTCATCTCGTCCATCGCGGTCCGCAGACCCTCGCGGCCGATGCCGCTCTCCTTCACGCCGCCGAACGGAAGCGCGTCCCACCGGAGGTTCGTTGGGTCGTTCAGGTGGACGCCCCCCGCCCGGATCCGCTTCGCGATCCGGAACGCGCGTCGAAGGTCGTTCGTGTACACGGCGGCTTGCAGGCCAAACGGCGTCGAGTTCGCGATCCGGATCGCTTGGTCGTCCGTCTCGAACCGGAGGATCGGCACCACCGGGCCGAACGGCTCCTCCTGGGCGACGCGGGCGGCCTCGGGAACCTGGTCGAGGACGGTCGGAGCGTAGAAGAATCCCCCACCGGCAGGGCCGACGCGGTTTCCCCCCGTGACGACGGCCGCGGACCGCTCCCGGGCGTCCCGAACGAGCGCGTCCATCCGGTCGAGCGCGCCGGCGTCGATGACCGGTCCGAGCTGGGTCGTCTCGTCGAGAGCAGGCCCGACGCGCAGCCGGGCGGCGGAGTCGGCGATCGCCTTCGTGAACCGGTCCGCGACGGAGGCTTGGACGAGCATCCGCTTCGAGGCGGTGCACACCTGGCCGGAATAGCCGAACGCCCCCCGGATCGCCGCGGGAACGACGACGTCGAGCGGCGCGTCCTCGAGCACGATGAACGGGTCGACGCCGCCCAGCTCGAGGATCACGCGCTTCGCGTGGCGCCCGGCCCTCTCGGCGATCCCCTTGCCGACCTCGGTCGAGCCCGTGAACGTGACGAGGCGGGTCACCTTGTCCTCGACCAGCGCATTGCCGACCGCGCCCCCTGGGCCGAGCACGACGTTGAGCACCCCCGGGGGCACGCCGGCCGCCGCCGCATGCTGGGCGAGGCGGAGCGCGGTGAACGGTGCGGCGCTCGTCGGCTTCGCGACGACCGGATTACCGGCCGCGAGCGCCGGCGCGACCTTGTGGCTCAGTAGGTTGAGAGGGAAGTTGAACGGGCCGATGGCGACCACCACGCCGACCGGGTCCCGGACCGTGAACAGGAGCCGGCGCTCGTTGCCCGCCGGGTACGCGTACGCGTCCGCCGGGAAAGTTTCCCCCGTCAGCTGCCGGATCTCCTCCGCCGCGAACGCGTAGACGTTCGCCGCGCGTTCGGCTTCGACGCGGGCATCGGCGAGCGGTTTTCCGACCTCGCGGGCGATGAGCCGCGCCATCGTCTCCCGGTCCTCTCGGAGCCGGACCGACAGCGCGAGCAGGATCGCGGAGCGCCGGTGACCCGGGGTCTCCCCCCACGACTCGCGGGTCGACTCCGCGGCGGCGAGCGCGGCTCGGGCGTCGTCCGAATTGCCGACCGCGACCTCGCCGAGGGTCTGTCCGGTCGACGGGTCGAGGACCGGTCGGTACTCCCCCGTCGACGGACGGCGGCGTTCGCCGGCGATCCATAGGTCGGCCCGCCGGTCGGCGGGGAGGCCGTCGTCGGTCACCGATCGTCCCGAGCTCACGACGGGTCACCGTAGACCGTGTAGTGCCAGCCCTTGCGGGCCTGGCCGGTCAGGTCGATGTAGATGTTCTTCGTGACCGTGTAGTCGGCGAGCGAATCGACGCCCAGGTCCTTGCCGAAGCCGGACTGTTTCATTCCGCCGTGCGGCGTCTCCGAGCCGAGCGGCAAGTGGTCGTTCACCCAGACGTCGCCGAACCGGAGCGCGTTCGCGGCGCGGACGGCCGTGCGGACGTCGTTCGTCCACACGCTCCCGGCCAGGCCGTAGACCACCGAGTTCGCCGTCCAGATCGCCTCATCGAACGTCGAGAACGTCAGGACGTCGACGACCGGGCCGAACACCTCGCGCTGCGCGATCTCCATGTCGGCGTGGACCTCATCGAAGACGGTCGGGGCGACGAAGGCGCCGGTCGCGTGGGGGCCGGCGGGAGGCGCGCCGCCCAGCCGGAGCTTCGCCCCCTCGCTCTTCCCGGTCTCGACGAACCCGAGCACGCGCTGCTGGTGGGTCCGGTGCACGAGCGGGCCGAGGTCGGTCGTGCGGGCGAGAGGGTCGCCGATCCGGAACGTTCGGAGGCGCTCGACGAGCTTGGTGACGAACGCCTCGCGGAGCGACTCGTGAACGATCAGGCGGGTCGCGGCCGTGCAGTCCTGGCCGCCGTTGACGAAGCCGCCCACGACGGCCCCTTCGACCGCGGCGTTCAGGTCCGCGTCCGCGAAGACGACGAACGGCGCCTTCCCGCCGAGCTCGAGCTGAACCCGCTTCACGGTCCCGCTCGCCGCCTCCATGATCTTCTTCCCGGTCGCCGTGTCGCCGGTGAGCGAGACGAGGTCGACGGACGGGTGGCGGGCGAGCTCGTCGCCGACCTCCCCCCCGGGACCGGTGACGACGTTGAGCGCCCCCGGAGGAAGGCCGGCGTCTTGGAACGCCCGACCGAGCTCGAGGGTCGTAAGCGGGGTCCACGTCGCCGGCTTGAGCACGACGGTGTTCCCGACCGAGAGCGCGGGGGCGATCTTCCAGACCGCCATCATCAGCGGATAGTTCCACGGCGTGATCGAGGCGACGACACCGACCGGCTCGCGTCGGAAGATCGTCGTTCCGTCCCCCGTATACTCGCCGGGGCTGCGCGCGTCGAGGGTCCGGCAGGCGCCGGCGTAGAACACAAGGTTGTCGATGGCGAACGGCAGGTCGGCGTCGGCGGCCTGCTTGATCGTCTTTCCCTGGTTGTGACTTTCGAGCTCCGCGATCGCGGGGAGTCGCTCCCCGAGGAGTTTCGCGACCTTCAGGAGCACTTCGCCGCGCGCCCGGGGCGGCAACTTCGGCCACGGGCCTTTGTCGAACGCGTCCCGGGCAGCATCGATCGCCCGGCGAGCGTCGTCGCGCGAGCCGACCGGGACCTCCGCGATCGTCGACCCGTCGAACGGGTTGACGACGGGCGCCGTCGCCTCGGTTCCGGCCGCCACCCACTCCCCTCCGATGAGCATCTTCGCCGCCATCGCGCTCCCCCGACCGGCGGAGCCCGGGGGCCCTCAAGACGGTGGCGCGACCGATCGCCGGGAACCGGCCGAGGTAGGGTTTAACAGGGGGAAACTCCTCTCCGCGTCCGGACTTCTCGGGGGGGTACCTTCGTTGATCCCGCGAACGCGCAACATTCTCGTCATTGTCGTGGTCGTCGTCCTGGTCGTCGCCGGAATCGGGGTCTACTTCGTCTTGAAGAAGTCGTCCACTTCGACGTGTAGTGCGTCGGAGCGGAACTACATCTGCATCGACCAGGCCGAGATCCCGGATTCCCTCGACCCGGCGGTGACGTTCTCGACGCCCGGATGGGCGGCGGTCCAACAGGTCTACCAGGGTCTCGTCAACTACAACGGCTCGTCGTCCACGACGTTCTCCGGCGTCCTCGCGCAGAACTACACGACGTTCTCGAACCCGGCCACCGGCAACATCACGAGCTACACCTTCACGCTCCGCAGCGGCGTGGTGTTCTCCAACGGGGACCCGTACAACGCCTTCGTGCAGTGGTACAGCCTCTACCGCAGCCTCCTCCTGGCCCAGGGACCGCAGTTCATCCTCGAGCAGAACTTCTACTCGACGAACTTCGACCCGTCGAACCCGCTCAGCTACTATTCGAACGTCACGAACGACACGGCGGCGAACACGTCGCTCGTGAACGACCTGAACAGCTGGGACTTCTCCTCCCCGACCTCGAGCGAGTCCGCCCAGATGGAGCAGCCGAATCAGTCGTTCCAGGTGCTCAATCCGAGCATGATCCGCCTGAACCTCGGCTACGGGTACCTCGCCTCGAACTACACCTACCTGCTCGCCTCGATCTCGGCGCCGAACTCCTACGCCGTTGACCCGGTCTGGGTCGGCCAGCACGGCGGCGTCGCGGTCGGCCAGGTCAACGACTACATGCAATCGAACACGATGGGCACGGGCCCGTACGTCCTGAACAGCTACAACGGGATTGGCGGCGGCGGCTACACGCTGACCCCCAACTCGAAGTACTGGGGCGCGAGCGCCTCGACGGCCGAGCCATGGAACAACAACCTCGTGGTCGCGAACACGTCGGTCGAAGTCGTCTTCCAGGACGCGATCGACATCACGACGAACGATCTATCGAACGGCGCGGTGCACGAGGCGTCGTTCGCCTACGTCGGCCCCTCCACAATCGCCCAGCTCGAGGGCCACTCGAACGTCGTCGTCCAACCGTTGCCGACGATCTACGGAGCGACGAGCGGGTCGTGGTGGGTGTTCCTGAACCAGACGCACCACCCGTTCGACAACCTCTCCGTTCGCGAGGCGATCTCGCACGCGATCAACTACCAGCAGATCATCACCCAGGCGTTCGGGGGCTACGCGACCCAATGGGTCGGCCCGGTCCCGCCGGCCTACCCGTACAACAACAACGTCACGGCCGCGCTCCCGTACGAGCAGTACAATCTGAAGCTCGCCTACCAGGAGATGGCGAACTCGCCGTGCGCGAACGGCGCCTGCAAGTCGATCGTCAACAACTACATGTTCCTCAACACGGGAACCGACTGGTCGGAAGCGACCCAGTTCCTCGTCCAGGACCTCGCCGCGATCAACATCACGATCAACCCCGTCGGGGTGAGCCTCGCGGAGCTGTACGAGGAGCAGGGGCTGAACTCCGGCGGCCAGTGCGTCTCGGCGACCAACGCGAACGGCGGGCCGTTCTTCATCGGGCAGGAGTTCTACACGTCCGACTACATCTCGCCCGACGACTGGACGCAGAACAACGCCTACAGCCTCGGGAGCGCGAACCGCTGCATGAGCGGCTACGCGAACGGGACCGTCGACACGGACACCTTCGCGGCCGCGAGCACGTCGGACCCCGCGACCCTGACCGCGTACTACGCGAACATGACGACGCTGATGTACAACAACTACAGCGAGATCTGGCTGGTCGTCCCGACCTCGTTCGGCGTCTACACCACGAACGTCCACGGGTTCGTCCAGAACCCGATGGCGAGCGCGGAGCCGTACGCGATCGGGTTCAACACCCAGTGGCTGAGCTAACCGGTCGGAACCGGCGCGGTCCCCGGGCCGGGTCCGCCCGGCGTCGGGGCGACCTGGAGCAGCGACTCCGGGGGCACGTCCCCGACCTCTTCGGCCCGGTGGCACGCGACGAGGCGGTCTGGCGCTCCCGGCGCCGGACGTAGCAGCGGGTCCTCGACCCGGCACCGCTCGATGACGAACGGGCAGCGCGGCGCGAACCGGCACCCGGGCTTCGGGTCGATCAGGCTCGGAATGTCCCCTTCGATCCGGTAGCGCATCCGGCGGCGGCGCGCGTCCGGGACCGGCAGCGCCGCGAGGAGCGCCTTCGTGTACGGGTGGACGGGGTGCTCGAGGACTTCCCGGACCCCCCCGAGCTCGACCAACTGGCCGAGGTAGAGTACCGCGACCCGGTCGGCGACGTACCGGACCGCGGCGACGTTGTGGGTGATCAGCAGGTAGGCGATGTGCCGCTCGCGCTGCAGCTCGACGAGCCGGTTCAGGATCTGGGCCTGGACCGCCACGTCGAGCGCGCTCGTCGGCTCGTCGAGGACGATCAGTTTCGGGTCGACGGAGAGCGCCCGGGCGACCGACAGGCGCTGTCGGCCGCCGCCGGAGAACTCGTGCGGGTACTGGTCGAGGCAGTCTGGCGGAAGCCCGACCGACGGGAGCAGCTCTTCGACCATCCGCCGCGTCTCGGGCCGGCTCGCCCCGGTCTGCGCGCGGATCGGTTCGCCGACGATCTGCCAGACCCGGAGGCGCGGGTCGAGGGAGCCGACCGGGTCCTGGAACACGACCTGGACGTTCCGGCGCCACCGCTGGAGGGAGCGGCCCGCGAGGTGGGTCACGTCCACCCCCTCGAACCGGATCTGACCGCCGGTCGGTTCGTGGAGGCGGGATGCGAGCCATCCGAACGTCGTCTTCCCCGACCCGGATTCGCCGATCAGCCCGAGCGCCTCCCCCGGCCGGATCGAGAGCGTGACCCCGTCGACCGCGTGGACCGAGCGCGTCGGCGATCGGGTCACCACGTCGCCGAGGCTCTTCGTGAGCGGGAAGAACTTCTCGACCGCCCAGGTCTCGAGGAGCGGGGTCGGGTCGCTCACGGGAGGTTCGGCACCTCCGCCTGGAAGAAGCAGGCGCTCGCGTGGGCGCGAAGGGCCGGGTCGGAGGCGGACGGATCCACGGGGTCGAGCGTCGGCCGCTTCCCCTTGCAGACGTCCTGGACGAGCGGGCACCTCGGGTGGAACCGGCAGCCCGTCGGGAGCCGGGAGAGGTTCGGGACCGACCCGGCCATCGCGCTCAGCGGTCCCTCCGACTTGTACCGGTTCGGGGCGGCGCGGAGCAGCGCCTTCGTGTACGGGTGCCTCGGGGAGTGGAACACCTCGGCGACCGGACCGTATTCGACGATCTGGCCCGCATACATCACCCCGACCTCGTCCGCGGTCTCGGCGATCACGCCGAGGTCGTGGCTGATGAACAGGATCGAGGTGGAGACCTCCTCCATCAGCTCCTTCATCAGCGTCAGGACCTGGGCCTGGATCGTCACGTCGAGCGCGCTCGTCGGCTCGTCCGCGATCAGGACCGCCGGTCGCTCGGAGAGCGCCATCGCGATCATGATCCGCTGGCGCATCCCGCCGGAGAGCTCGTGCGGGAACAGGTCGAGGATCGTCTCCGGGTCGTTGATCCGGACCAGCCGGAGGTACTCGAGCACCTCCCGCCGGTAGTCGGACCGGCTGCGGAGCCGGTCGCGGACGACGTCCCCGACCGCCCCGTCCGGCACGATCACCTTCGTGAGCGAGCTCGAGACCGTCGGCGTCGGGCGCTTCGAGTAGTCGAACGGGACCTCGCCGCCCTGGAACGTCTTCACGTAGCCCATGTCGCGGTAGTGCCGGATCCGGATCGACTCCGCGACCTGGTCGAACACCCGGTAGGCCGGGTTCAGCGAATTGAGCGGCTCCTGGAAGATCATCCCGATACCCGTGCCACGGACCATCGGGAGCTGGCGCTTCGGGACCTTCACGAGGTCCGTCCCCCGGAAGACGATCTGGCCCCCGCCGATCGTCGCGGGCGGCTCCGGCAGCAGCCGCGGGATCGCCTTCGCGAGCGTGCTCTTCCCACAGCCGGTCTCCCCGACGATGCCGATGACCTTCCCCGGGTACAGCTTCAGCGAAACGTCGGTGACGGCGGGAAACGACCCGGCACCCACGGTGTAGGTGATCGAGAGGTTCCGAACCTCGAGGACCGGGTCCGTCACGCCCCCGCTCCGAGGTCTGCGGACGCGGAGGCGGCCGGGACGGTTCCGGAGGGAAGGGCGGTGGACGGCGCCTCCGCCGGCGGGTCGTGCCCCGTCGTACCGCGGACGAACGCGCGGCGCGTCCGGGGGTCGAGGATGTCCCGCAGGCCGTCGCCGAGCAGGCTGAACGCGAACACGGTCACGAAGATCGCGGCCCCCGGGGCGAACACCTCCCACGGGTAGGCGTTGATCGCGCCGGAGCTCTGGTAGAAGGCGAGCATCGCTCCCCACTCCGGTTGCGGCCCGGGATACTTGCTCGCCACCCCGATGAACCCGATCGTCGAGTACGTGACGAGGACGGTCCCGATGTCGAGGGTGAAGAACACGACCACCGGCTCGAGGACGTTCCGGATCACGTGGCGGGCGAGGATCCGCCACTCCGACACGCCGGACGCCCGGGCCGCGACCACGTACGGGAGCCCCTTCACCGCGAGGACTTCCCCGCGGACGAGCCGGACGTAGTACGGCCACCAGGTGAGGCCGATGGCGAGGACGGTCGGACCGACCCCAAGGCCGAGCGCCCGGGTGATCGCGAGCGCCAGGATCAGGCTCGGGAACGACAGGAAGATGTCGGTCACCCGCATGATCACGACCGAGAGCGCCCCGGCGAACGTCCCCGGACGGTCGAAGAACCCGGCGATCAGACCGAGTCCGCCGCCGGCGAGGAGCGCGGTCCCGGCGATCAGGATCCCGATCCCGAGGTCGAGCGGGAGCGCGAGGAGGACGTTCGAGTAGACGTCGAACGAGTTGCCGTCCGTTCCGAACGGATGGGCCCGGGACGGCGGCGAGTGGTAGGCGCCGGTCACCTGCTGGGGGCCGTACGGAATGAGCACGTGAGGCGCGACCGCGACGATCGCGGCGACGACTCCGATGACGACGATCAGCACGAACCCGCCGAGGGAGAGCGGGTTCGACCGAAGAACCCGCCAGACGACCCGGGCGGCGTTGTCCGGACGATCCGCCCGGCGCGCAGAGCTCGAGGCCACCGCCTACCTCCAGTCCACGCGCGGGTCGAGCACGCCGTACAGGATGTCGGCGACGAGGTTCGCGGCGACCACGGCGATCGCGAAGATGATCACGACCGCGATCGCCCCGGCGAAGTTCGGTACGGAACCGCCGCCGCCGATCGAGGTGTAGGCGTACTGGCCGATCCCCGGCCACAGGAACACCTCCTCGACGACCACCGTCCCCGAAAGGAGGCCGCCGGCGGTGATGCCGAGGACGGTCGTGGTCGTGATCAGCGCGTTCCGAAGCGCGTGCTTGTACAGGACCCAGAACTCGCTGAGCCCCTTCATCCGGGCCGACCGGACGTAGTCGAGCGGGAGCACCTCGAGCATCGAGGCGCGGGTCATCCGCGTCGCGATGCCCATGTTGATGAACGCGAGGACGGTCGCGGGGAGGATCAGGTGGCTGATCGCATCGGCGGTGTACGGGAGGCTTCCCGCGAGCATCGCGTCGACGATCGACATGTGGGTGTACTGGGGGAACGGCACGACCTTCGTCGAGAACTCGCCCCCGGACGGGAGCCCGAGGTACGGACCGATGAACACCGCCGCGATGACCGCCCCCAGGTACGTCGGCGTCGCCCAGCCGCTCAGGTAGAACACCCGGACGAGGTGGTCCGCCCACCGACCGCTGTACTGGGCCGCGATGACGCCGAGCGGGATCCCGACGACGACCATCAGGAACAGGGCGGCGAGGACGAGCTCGATCGTCGCGGGCAGCGCGGCCGCGATCGCGGGGTACACCGCGGCGCCGTAGACGTCGGTGCCCCAGTTGCCGTGCAGGAGGTTGACGAAGTACTGGACGAACTGGTTGGCGAGCGGCTGGTTGACGGTGAGCTCGCAGTTGTGGATCGTCGACGCCCCGGCGTGGGGGTACCACTCGTTGCAGACGTTCGTCAGGTCGAGGTGGGTGAAGAAGAACGTGAGGACGATGACGCCGAGGAGGACCGGGATCAGCTGGACCAGCCGCTTACCGATGAAGATGAGGAGGTCGGACGGATTGCGCCCCAACTCTCACCCCCACCGGATTCGGTCGGGGGACACTCCCCGGGACGGCACTGGCGCGGAAACCCCGGGGCCCTACTAAAACATACCCGCGCCGGCGGTCGGCCGGCCCCCGGACGGAGACCCCTAGGTCGGACGGACGCCGTCGGGCGCGCTACGGCTCGCGGGGGGGCGGCGAGGGGCCCGGGGGCGGGGTGGGCTCCGTCCCCGCAAGAAGACCGCTAGGAGGGCGGCGAGCGCGAGGCCGGCGGTCGCCACGAGCGCGACCTCGAGCCACTCCGGCAGCAGCCCCCCGGCTCCGGAGGCTCCCGCCTTCGTCGTCCCGCCCGGCGGGTGGGACGGCGCGGGGGCTACGGTGAGCTCCGCCCGTACGACCGCCGAGTCTCCGGATTGATCGGTCACCTCGAACGTCACGTTGAACGAGCCGGCGACCGTCGGGTGACAGACGAACGCCACGGTGTCCTGGGACGCGCAGCCGCTCGGGAGGTCCTGGTAGGAGTAGTCGAGCGTCCCGTTCCCGCCGGTCGCGACGACGTACAACACGACCGAGCCACCGAGCACGACCGAGTCCGGTGTGATCCCGAACCGGACGACGTGCACGAGCCACGGGCTGCCGGGCGCGTAGACGGTCACGTTCGCGGCCACCGTCGTCATGTCGCCGGTCGTGTCCGAGACATTGGCCCGGACGGTGTAGGTCCCGACGGTCGTCGGGAGGCAGACGAGCGAGCTCTGGTTCGCGGAGGTGCAGCCGGCCGGGAGACCCGAATAGGCGAACGTCAGCGGGCCGGCGGTCGTATTGGCCGTCACGTTCAGGTAGGTCGCGTTGCCGAGGACGAATTGGGCGGGGTTCGCCACGAAGGCGGTGAGCGTCAAGTGTCCGGCGACGAGCCCCCCGACGGTCACCACGACGGTGGCGTTCGCTGACCGGGCGTCGGAGTCGGTGATCGTGACGGTGACGTGGAACGTTCCCGTCGACGACGGCTCGCACGGCACCGCGGGGACCGTCTGCGAAAGGCAGCCGGTGGGGAGGCCGGCGTACACGTACCCGAACGGGGCGGTCCCGCCGGCGACGGCGGCGCGCAGGATGGTCCGGGACCCGACGCTCACGTTCGCAGGCGTCGCCGTGAAGTTGGCGACCGTCGGATCCGCGTGGACCGTCAGTCCGGCCGTGCCGAGGCTGATGTTCCCGAGCGCGTCCTTTACCTCGAGGGTGACAACGTACGTCCCCGACGCGCCCGTCGTCGGCGTGCACGTCAGCGAGGAGGCGTTCACGGAGGCGCAGCCGGGCGGCAACCCGCCATACGAGTACGTGAGCGGGGCGGTTCCCCCCAGGACCGTCGAGGCGAACGTGGTGGCGTTCCCGAGGTCGACCACGGCGGGGGTGTCACGGAACGCCTCGACGAGCGGGTTCGGGCCCCCGTCCTCGACCCAGTACCACGCGTCGTCCTGGAAACCGGATCCCGTGTTCGAGTAGCCGGTAAAACCCCCGAACAAGAGGCCCTCGGACAAGGATCCCACGTAGACGAACGACGGGTTGACCCGGCCGGTCGGACCGACGCCGCCCGGTACGGACGTCCACGACCCGCTCCGGAACTGCCAGGTGTCGGTCGGGAAGCCCGTCCCCGAGCAGGACCAGCAATCGCCTCCGAACAGAACGACGCCGCCCGCCGGTCCCATCCCGGCGACGGCGGCTTCCTGGCGGCCGACCGGCGCCGTCGGAAGGCCCGACGTGAGGTTCGTCCAGCTTCCCGCGGAGAACTTCCACGTTTGGTTGGTCAGCGTGGAGCAGGCTCCCGCGTACGTTCCGAAGGCGAGGACGTAGCCGTCCGTCGCGTCGTACGCGAGCGAATTCGGGAGATACCCGCAGGTCGACGGGGCGCCGGCGGTCGCGGTGATGTTCGTCCACACCCCGGCCTGGAACGTCCACGTGTCCGGGTAGCCACCCCCGCCGAACAGGACCAGGTACCCGTCCGCGGCGTCGTAGACCAGGTCGGACTCGGCCCGGGCCGACGGCGAGGCGGACGGGGTGAGCTCGGTCCACGCCCCCCCGAGGAACTCCCAGGTGTCACCCAGAGGGGTGGTGCCGTTGGTGCCGCCGAAGAGGACCGCGTAGCCGTCGGCGGCGTCGTAGGCGAACGCCGCCCCCCACCGGGGAGCGGGAGCCGTGGATGGGGAGAGCTCGGTCCACTGCGAGCCGACGAGCTCCCACGTCTGGTTGATCGGAGCGTCGAGGCTGGTCTCCGCTCCCCCGAACAGGACGGTCGCGTTCTCGGCGGGGTCGTACGCGACCGACGGAAAGAACTCCGGAAGGCCGGCGATGGGCGAGGGGGCCGATCGGTTCGTCCAGGTTCCGGAGAACCACGTCCAGGTGTCGTGGAGATCGGCGTTCGCGAGGTACCACGACCCTCCCCCGCCGAACAGCAGGAAGTAGCCGTCGTGGACATCGTACGTCGTCGCCTCGCCGAGACGCTGGTTCGGACCTCCCGAGCCGTACGAACAGCTGCCGTTCAGTCGGGTCCAGGAGCCCGACGCGAACCCCCAGATCATCTCGGACGGGCCGCCGTAGGGGCTCGAATAGTTCCGGCAGATCTGGGTGTAGACGACGTAGCGGTCCGCCGCGTCGTACGCGAGGCCGTCCGGTTGGGGCTGCTGGGGGGAGACGGTCCCGGAGATGTTCGTCCAGGTTCCGGCGGAGAAGTTCCACGTGTCGTTGTACATCTCGTAGACGTGGGAGATCGAGGCGTTGAGGCCGCCGACCACCCCGGTCCCGCCGAACAGGAGCACGTAGCCATCCGCCGCGTCGAACGTGAGGCCGGCCGACGAGCGGTTCGACGGAGAGGTGGAGGGAGTGAGCTTCGACCAGGTCCCCGCCGAGAACGTCCAGGTGTCGCCGAGGACGCCGCCGGACGCGTTCAGGCCGCCGAACAAGAGCAGGTAGCCGTCGGCCGAATCGTTCGTGAAGCTCGCGG
>DASYOF010000029.1:0-10441 GCA_036007995.1 Thermoplasmata archaeon | reverse complement strand
TCGTCCCGGGGCCGAGGTCCGACCAAGGGTTTTATTCCCGGGCCCATGAACGGTCGGGAACTCGATGACGGGAGACCTCGCTCGGGGCCGGCTGAAGGTCGACTGGGCTCGCCGCCACATGGCGGTCCTCGAGCAGGTCCGGGCGCGGTTCGAGAAGGAGCTCCCCTTCCGAGGCCTCACGATCTCCTGCGTCCTCCACGTCGAGGCGAAGACCGCCGCCCTCGCGCTCGCGCTCAAGGCGGGCGGGGCGAAGGTCCACCTGGCCGCCGGGAACCCGTTGTCCACCGATGACGACGCCGTCGCGGTCCTGAACGACTCGGGGGTCCGGACGCTCGCCACGAAGGGCGAGTCGACGGCGGAGTACCACGCCGCGATCCGCGCGATGCTCGACGCGGACCCCGACATCATCATCGACGACGGCGCCGACCTCGTGGTGCTCGCCCACACGGAGCGCTCCGAGCGGGGCCGCATCCTCGGCTCGACGGAGGAGACGACGACCGGCGTGACGCGCCTCCGGGCGCTTGAGAAGAGCGGGAAGCTCCGGTTCCCCGCCATCGACGTCAACGACGCCGAGATGAAGCACCTGTTCGACAACCGCTACGGCTGCGGGCAGTCGGTCCTCGACGGGCTGTTCGGGGCCACGAACCTGCTCATCGCGGGTCGTACCACGGTGGTCGCCGGTTACGGGTGGTGCGGCAAGGGAATCGCCTCCCGGCTTCGGGGGATCGGCGCGGAGGTCATCGTGACCGAGATCGACCCGGTCAAGGCGATCGAGGCCCGGCTCGACGGATTCCGGGTGATGCCGATGCTCGACGCCGCCCCCCAAGCCGACCTGATCGTGACGGTCACGGGGAACCGGGACATCGTGCGCGCGGAGCACTTCAAGGTCCTGAAGAACGGCTGCCTCCTCGCCAACGCCGGCCACTTCGACGTCGAGATCTCGAAGGGCGACCTCGCCGGCCTCGCGGTGTCGCACGCGGTCGTCCGCCCCGGGGTCGAATCGTACGAGTTCGCGGACGGGCGGACGGCGTACCTGCTCGCGGAGGGGCGACTGATCAACCTCGCTACCGGCCAGGGTCATCCGGTCGAGATCATGGACCTCAGTTTCGCGCTCCAGGCGCTCTCGGCCGAGCACGTCGCCCGTCGGGGACGCGAGCTCGCGCTGAAGGTCCACGCCGTCCCGCTCGAGATCGACCGGGGGGTCGCCGAGGCCGCCCTTGCCCCGCTCGGGGTCGGGCTCGAGGTCGCGACCGACGCGCAACGGAAATACGCCGCAAGCTGGGAGACCGGCACATGAGCGCCGGCGCGGTCCCCCCGGAACTTCGGTACACGAAGAGCCACGAGTGGGTCCGCGTCGAGGGCGGCGAGGTAGTCGTCGGGATCACCGACCACGCCCAGCAGGAGCTCACCGACATCGTGTTCGTCGACCTTCCGAAGGTCGGAGCCGACGTAAAGGCCGGCGCCTCCGTGCTCGTCCTCGAATCGGTGAAGACCGTCGCGGACGTCTACGCCCCGGTCGCCGGGCAGGTTGTCGCGGTCAACGAGACGCTGAAAGGCCACCCGGAGTTCGTCAACCGGTCGCCGTACGGCGACGGCTGGCTGTTCCGACTCCGCGTGACGGACGCCGTGGACCCGGCGGCCACGATGTCGGCCGCCGACTACGCGGTGTTCGCCGCGGCCGCGTCGGGCTGAACGACCCTACCCCGCGAGCGCGGCCAGGAACCGGTCGACGGCGTCGGCCACCGTGGGCGGAGCGATCGGAGCCGCAGCCGCTCGTCCCGCGAGAGATCGCAGCGCCGTCCGGATCGAGGCGGCGTCCGGCCCGCACCGGATCACCCCCGGTCCGTCGGGACCGTAGGCGAGGCCCGCGAGGACGACCGGCTTGCCGAGCACGAGCGCCTCCAAGGCGATCGCCGGGACCCCTTCCGAGACCGAAGGGATCACGACGGCCGAGGCTCCGCGCAGCAACGCCACCTTCGCCTCCTCGGTCACGGTACCGAGGTACTCCCACCGCGCCGCCGGCCAACGGCGGGACGCCCGCTCGAGCTCGGGAAGCCCGCCCCGGTCCTGCCCGGCGAGGAGGAACCGGAACTCGGAGCCGTCGATCGCCTCCAGGAGGGCCGGAAAGTTCTTGCGACGGTCGATCCGGGAGACCGCGCAGAGGTACGGGCCGGCGACGGGAGGGGCCGGGGCCGGGCCGGTCGCCGCGGCCAGGAACTCGGCCGAGACGAACGGCCCGAGGACGCGGATCCGGTCCGCGGGTACGTCGAGGAACGCCCGGACGTCCGCCCCCTCCGACTCGGTGAGCACGAACCACCGGTCGAACCGTCCGAACACGCGCCGGCCGAACCGGCGGTCGAACGCGCGTCGGGCGCGCAGGTGGGCGGACGGCGTCCACCCGGCGGTCCGTCGTAGCTCGTCGAGGTGGATCTCGTCGAGGAACGAACTGTGGGAGAAGATCGCGAGCCGGGGACCCCTGTCGAGGCGGCGGGCGTGCCGAACCACTGTCGACCGTCGGACCCCGTCGAAGACGAGCCAGTCCGCCCCCGCGACCCGGGCCCGCGTCAGGTCCGCATGGCGCACGAGGTCGACCTCATGACCCCGGCGACGGAGCTCGGCGGCCATCCCCGCCGCGTGCCGCTCGATCCCGCCCCGGACCCGGTCGAGCGACTCGCTGACGAAGACGAACCGCACGGGCGAGGTTCCCTCGGGGACCGATAAAGCTCAACTGTGATAAGCGTGGTCCGGGCTCGAAGTCCTCGTCGAATGGCGGAACCGGACCGGGCGATCCTGCCGACGGCGGCCGACGCCGGGTCGGGACCGACCGGCGCCCCCTTGGACCCCCCTCCGCCCGCCGGGGCGTTCCCCGAACCGGGAGCGCCGGAGGTGCTCGTCCGGCTCCGCGCGGAGGCGCTTCGACTCCTCCGGTGGCCGTGGACGTACGTCCTCCTCGCGGCCCTCGGCCCGCTGCTGTGGGGGCGCCCGTACGGGGACTTCCTCTACGGCCAGGACTCGAGCCGGCTGCTTCAGCCGTTCGCGTTCAACGACTCGCCGATGATCCCGTACAGCTACCTCCTCTCCTCGACCTTCCCGGTCCCGGACTACACGCCGTATTTCTACGTCGACGTCACCCTGCGGGCGCTCGCGTCGGCCGGTGCGCCGGCGTGGGTCGCCGAGCGGCTCGTGATCGGCCTGTTCGCCGGACTCGCCGCCGCCGGAGTGGTCGTCCTCCTTCGGGCTCTCGAGCCGACCCGCGAGCAAACCGCCACGACGAGCGGGATCGTGGTCGGCATCGTCGTATTGGCGTACGTCTACAATCCGTTCACGCTCTCCGTCACGTTCTGGCATTTCGAGGGCTGGACGCTGTTCCTCGCGTTCCTGCCCTGGCTCGCCGCCCTGGTCGTCCGGGTGGTGTACGACCGAGTCCTGCCCCTCCGGCTCGCCGCGGTCGTGACGCTGCTCGGGGTCTACCTCGCCCCGGGCGCGATCTCGTCGTTCGCGGTGCCGGTCGCGCTCGTCGTCGTCTGGGGCCTTCTCGCGACCTTCCTCCGCCGGTCGAGCGACGCCCCGTCCTGGCGGGGGCGGTTCGGGCGCGCCGCGCTCCTCCTGGCCGTCGGGCTCGGCGTCGAGGGGTGGTCGTTCGTCCCGTTCCTCTTGGTCCCCAACCTGGCCTACACCTCGAACAACTACGTCACGCCGCAGAACCTCGCCGCGATCTACGCGAGCTCCTCGGCGACGTGGGGCGCGTTTCCGGTCCTGACGCTCACGGCGTTCTCCTGGCTCACGCGCGCTCCGTCGGCGTACGGCTGGATCGCCCTCCTGCCCGTGATCGCCGCCGCGGCGGTCGTCTTCCCGCTTTCGATCCTCGTCGGCGCTCGACGTCTCTCGCTCGGGCGGCGCTCGATGCTCGTGTACGCCGCGGGCCTCACGGTCCTCCCGTTCATGATCGGCGGGATCGCGCCGATCACCGTCCTGAACCTCGCCCTTCTCCACGTCGGAGGGCCGTTCCTCGTGCTGGCAGGCGGCTACTACTTCCTCGGCACGGTCTACGTCCTGCTCGCCGCCGTCGGAGTCTACGAAGCGCTCCTCTGGATCCGGACCCCGCCGACGGACCGGGCGCCCGCGCCCGGGTCGTTCGTCCGGACCGGCTGGCACCGGGTCGACCGCGAGATCCGACGCCGACCCGCCGCGGCGACGGCCGTCGTCGTCGTCCTGCTCGTCGTGAGCGCGCTCCCGTTCGGCCTCGGCGAGGTCTACCAGACGACGGGTCCGAACGCGGACGCCCTGCCGGTCCCGCCGTCGTACGAAACGCTCGGCGGTTTCTTCGGGACGCCGCCGGCCGGTCCCGACTACTACGTCCTCGCGATCCCGATGAGCGCGCAGGACGGGGTGTTCGTGAACGTGAGCGGGAGCCACCTGCTCGACACCGGGGACCTGCTCTCGTCGTACATCCCGTACCCGGTTCTCGCGATGAACAACGGCCCGACGGCCGAGGCGGTCGAGGATCTCTTCGCGAACGGTCCGCCGGCGAACCTGACCGCGGTCCTCGCCGACCTGCACGTTCGCTACGTCGTCGACGACCCGTTCGCCGATGCCGGCGCGCCCTCGATGAACCGCGCCCCGGACGGACTCCCGATCGACTACGCGGCGTTGCGCGCCGACCTCCGGTCCTCGCTCGGTCCCCCCACGCCGGTCGGCCCGTTCGGGGTGTACGAGGTGCCGGCCGCGGTCCCGCTCGGATGGACCGCCTCCTCGCTCGTGGGGATCGATGTGGCGAACGCCACCGACGCGCTCGGCTTCGTAGGCAGCGTGCAGTCGGGACCCCCCGGGTGGGCCGGCGCGCTCCGCGCCGCGATGTGGTCCGCGGGCGGCACGCTGCCCGGCTGGGAGGTACGTCCGACCCCGGTCGAATACCCGTCGGTCGCGGATTCGATCCCCTCGGGGTTCACGGCCGGCGTCGTCGGTCGGAACGGGAGCTGGACCCCCCCACCGTGCGCCACCGGGCGGTGTGCCTCGGGGGGTACGACCTTCAGCTGGTCCGGGCCCACGCTCACGGTGGCCGGGCCGGTGGAGCGGTCCACCGACCGCCCCGGCGACTACACGACCGATGTCGCCCCGTCCGCGGCCGGCTACTGCGCCCCCCCCGGCGGCCAGGGCGATCTGGCCGCGAACGGCACGGTGTCCGGCCCGGCGGTGCTCGCGGCGACGTTGACCCTGGCGCCTCCCACGAGCGACAGCTGGGCGACGTTCGCGCTGTCGGCCGGGGCGCTCTCGCTCGTCTTCCAGGCGTACGCCAACGCGTCCACCCAGTCGGCCTACATCGGGCTCGCCGCCGAGGAGAACGGCCTACCGTTCGCCTGGCACAACGCGGAAGTCCCCGGCGGGATCGCGTTCGGCGAACCGGTACACGTCACCATCGGCTGGAACGCGACCACGGCCACCGCCTCGCTCGGGGCCAACGGTACGACCACGGACACGATCCTCGGATTTGGCGACGCGGCCGCCGACGCCGCGAACCCGGGGCTCAACCGATCGGTCGTCCCGGCCGGACAAGTGTCTCTGGAGTCGGCGAACGAGTCGATCCAGCTGGCGGGAGGCGCGTTCTGCCTCCAGTCGACCGATGTGGCGCAGCTCCCGGACGTGGCGTTCGTGGTGGCTTCCGGTCCCGGGGCGCCGTCGACACCACCGGCGCTGGGGGCGAGTTCGGTGACGACGTCCGGCGACTTCGTCCTCCATCCCGGCACGGACCAGTACGTCGTCCTCGGGTATCCGGAGGACGGATTGTGGGTCGGTTCCGTCTCCGGCGGTGGCCGGATCTCGGACGTTTCCGGGGCCCCGCTCTCGAACGTCTTCGCCCTCACAGGGGCCGGCAACGGCACGGCGGTCACGCTGCATTTCCGCACGTGGATCCTCGTCGGCCTCGACCTGTCCTGGGTCGAGGTGGCGGGGCTCGTCACGCTGCTGGCGGTTCTCGCGATCCGGGCCCGGCGGCGGCCGCGACCTTCGGAGGCGTCCCGCCCCAGTACGCCCGATGGACCCGCGCCGGGGCCGCGAACAGACCCGCCGCCGTGAGGGCGAGGACGACGTTCATCAACGGGTCGGAGTACCGCCCGTGGCGGATCAGCCGGACCGCTCGGACGAACGTCGTCCCCCGTCGGGGCTCGCCCTCGCGGAATCCTTCGAGGAGGTCGAGGTAGGCCCGGTCCCGGTCGAGCCAGACGGCGAGCCACGCGACTCCGCGCCGCCGCGTCATCGCCCGCATCGACTCGATCGACGCCATCCGGCCGCCCCGGGTCGGGAACGAGTGGGGCGCCTGCGGCGACGCGAGCTCCGACGACCCCCGGGAGCGGTTGCTGGCGTGGATCCGGTACTCGGTGCTCGGTGCCGGGTCGAAAAGGAGGCTTCCCCCGCTCGACGCGCCGGCGTAGAAGATGAACGAGTCGAGCATCCGCGGCGTCGCGCGGAGCTCCGCGCCCGCCTCGATCAGCACGGAGCGCCGGACCGCGACGGAGCTGTTGTTGAAGAACGACCCCCACCGGGCGAGCTGGGAGGGCGACCGCCGCAGCTGGTCGCCGGAGACCTCGCGGATCGGCCCATCGGGGACCCCGCCGAACCGGCGCAGGTGGCGCCGGGCGGCCCCCGCGTCGATGGGTCCGCCCGCGCCGTCGATGAACGTTTGGCCGTTGTGGTAGAACGCCGCATCCGGGTGCTCCCGGAGCGCCCCGGCGACACGCCGGAGGCGGTCGGGCGCCCATCGATCGTCGTCGTCGAGCGGCACGACGTAGTCGGTGCCGAGCGCCGTCACGCCGTCCGCGAAGAACGGGCCCTCCCCGATCGCCTCGCTCCGGACCACCTCGCAGCGCCAACCGCGTTCCACGAGGGTCGGGGGGATCGCGATCTCGAGCTCCGGGGTCCGGACGATGACGACTTCGACCCGGGGCAAGGGTCCGAGCTGCCGAGCGACGGACGCGAGCGCGTCTTCGTAGAACTGGAGCCGGTGGAACACCGTGACCACCACGCCGAGAGAAGGTCCGCCGATCTCCGCCCCGCTGGGCGCCCCCGGCCTCTCCGCCACCGCGACCCGTCCGAGCGCCTCCGCACCCCGTCGCGCGTTCATCTACTTCGCGCTCGACGGCGCTCGGGAGGCGGACCTCGGACCGTCATCGACCCGCGACGGTTCCGAGCAACGACTCCCACCGGCGGGCGCAGGCGTCCCAGGGGTACCGCTCGGCGAACTGCCGGCACCGGCCCCGCCACGCGTCGTTCTCCTCGATGAGCCGACGGATCACCGCGGCGAGCGCCGGGACATCGCCGTCCGGCGCGACCAGGCCCGCTTCCGCCCCCGCGAGCGCGTCGCGGACCCCCGGAACGTCGTACGCGGCGGTGGGCACCCCGGAGGCGGCGGCTTCGAGAACGGAGTACCCCCAGCCTTCGGCCACGGCGGCGTTCACGTTCACCCAGGCGCTCCGGACCACCGGGGGAACCGCATCGTCGGTCAGGCGACCGTAGAACCGGACGCTCGGGGAGACCCCCAACGACGCCGCCAGCCGCTCGAGCTCCGGGACCATCGCCCCACCTCCGATCACGGAGAACGACCCCTGGACCCCTTGCTGCCGGACCAGGGCAAACGCCCGCAGCGCGTGGTCGGGCCGCTTGTACCGTCGAAGGCCGGTGAAGACGAGGATCGAGGGGATGGGCGTGCGGGTCCCGGGGGCGAACCGCCCGAAGTCGACGCCGGGAGGAAGCTCGTGGATGCGCGGCGCGGGGACGCCCATCGTCTCGAGGTCGCCCCGGGAGGACCCCGACTCGACCGCAAACTCCCAGTTCCGGTAGAGCATCGGGTAAAGCCGTTCCACCCCGGACAGGAGCGGCGCGCCCGGCCAGGGGACCTGCCCCGGGAGCGTTCGTCGATGCAGGTGCCGGAAGAACGCCACACCCCGCCCCCGTCGAAGCTGGGGCGACAGCCAGGGCAGGACGTGGCCTAGGTCGTCGATCGTGACGTCGGCGTGGACGCGGCGCGCGACGAACGAGGTCGCGAGGTGCGGGCCGAGGTTTCCGGGAAACCGGTGGAACCGGATCCCGTCTTCGACGGCGACCCGCGGAGCCCCCGGCCACTGGGCGGTGACGACCTCGACCTCGTGGCCCCAGGCGACCAGTCGCGAGCCCACCGCCTGGATGGTCCGCTCCGCTCCGCCGGCGCGGGGGTGTCGCGCATCGCGGTGGTTGTTCCAGAGGATCCTCATCGGCCACCGTCCGGAGGCGTCGGCCGGGGAAGAGAGCCTCGGAGCCTCAAGGCGCGGGGGGCGGCGACGCCGTGACCGAACCCCGGACGGGGGCCGGACGTCCTACTCGGCGGGGAGTCGGTGGGCAAACCGGTCCGACCATGTCGTGGGCACGAGCCGAGACAAGCCGAGGTTCATGAGGCGAAGCCCGACGAGCGAGGCGAACATCACCGGTACGACCGACGCCATCGCGAGGCGGCTATCCGGGTCGTGCGACCAGCTGACCGGGTGCTCCCAGATCGTCGCCCCTTCGCTGGAGAGGTGGTAGAGCAGGCTCACGTCGAACGCCCAGTTCCGGATCCGCACGGCGCGCAGCGCGAGGACGAGCGAGGAGCGGCGGAACACCTTCGCCCCGCACTGGGTGTCCCGTACCGGCAGGAGCAGCAGGGACCGGACGAGCGCGCTCCAGACGTTGCCGACGAGACGGCGCATCCACGGCTCCTGGTTCAGGATCCGGCTGCCCGGGATCCGACGGGAGGCGAGGACGCAGTCGGCGTCCGACAGCTTCGCCACCATCGCGAACAGGTCGTCCGGCGAGATCGGGCCATCGGCGTCGAGGTAGCCGATGTGGTCGAACCGGGCGGCGGAGACGCCCTGCATGATGGCGCCCCCTTTGCCGAGCCGCTGGGGGAATTGCAAGACGCGGACGTGGGGGCTCGCCATCGCGGTCGCGACCTCCGCCGTCCGGTCCTCGGCCCCGTCCGTCACCACGACGATCTCGAACGGTCGTCCCCAGCTTTCGAGGGGAGGGAGGTAGCGGGCGAGCGTCCGCGGCAGCCGGGCCTCTTCATTCCAGGCCGGAATGATCAAACTGAGGCCGGGACTCGCGGTCGCCAGTGGTCCACCCGTCGTAACAACGTTGGAGGGGTTATTTCCTACTTTGGCTAGTTGCGTTCCCCCGACGGTAGCCGGGACGGGCCTGACCTCCCGCACGAGCCGCCCGTCCGGGCGGACGTGCGCGTCCGGACGGCGGCCGGAACCTGACGGAGGTCCTACTCCGAGGTCCTGGTGCGTGGAGGGGGCCAGCGCCGTCGCCCTGGGACGGAGCCAGGTGGTCGGCGCTTCGGTCCCGCTGGCACTCCGCCGTCAAGTTCATCCGGGCCACCGTGCACGTCCGGTCGGTGTCCGACAGAACTTCGGGAGGCCCGCTCGGCGGCTTCGTTCACGACGGAGCCGAGCTCAACCCCGGAGGGAGCTCGGTTCCCGGTTCCGGCGACCTCGCCCGCGAACTTCGGTGGTACGAGCGTCATCGGGGCGACCACGTCGCCCGGTACCGCTGCGTGGCCGGTCGGATCGCGGGCGGCCGGGTCCTCGACGTCGGGTGCGGCCATGGCTTCGGTGCGGCGTTCCTCGCGCCGTCGGTTCGGGAATACGTCGGCCTCGACGTCGACGCGGACGCGATCTCCTGGGCGAGCTCGGCGTTTGGCCGGAGGTTTCCGCATGCCACCTTCCTCGAAACGTCCGACGTGCCCGAGGATGGGAAGTTTGACGCGGTCGTGTGTTTCGAGGTCCTGGAGCACGTCCGAGACCCGGCCCGGCTCCTCGCGAATCTCCGGTCGGCGGCCGCACCGGGCGCCCCGGTTTTCGTCTCCACCCCCAACGGCTCCCTCTCCGACGGGCGACCGGCGTGGTTCATGTCGCCGTTTCATCTGGCGGAATTCACCGCCTCGCAGTTCGTCGGCCTGCTCGACCGGGCGTTCGGCCCGGGAGGGGAATGTTTCGTACAGTCCCGGATCGACGGGCTCGACTGGCTCCCCCAAGCGCTCCGACTCGGGCTCGCCACGTCCCGGGGCGCGCGCTCGGCCCACGCGGCCGCCCCCTCCGATACGACGCCCTCTGCCCTCCGGGCCGGTCACGCCCTGCTACGGCGCGTGCCCTCGCCCGCCGCCCTGTGGAAGCTCCGGCCCCTGCCCGCCCCGCTCCGGGACGGGATCCGATATTCCCACCTGCTCTGGGTCGGGCGACGGCCCGCTCGCGGTCCCGAGTGAGGGGACGCGGGGTTCGGGGGACGGCTAGAGCTCCTTGCGGAGCGCGGCCACGGCCTCTCGGACCTCCTCCACGGTCGCGTCGTCCTCGAGCGTGCTGATGTCGCCGACGTCGGTGCCCCGGATGACCGCGGCGACGACCCGGCGCATGATCTTGCCGGAGCGGGTCTTCGG
>DASYOF010000028.1:0-1616 GCA_036007995.1 Thermoplasmata archaeon | reverse complement strand
GAGTTCGAGGTGCTGACCCGCGACGGGCTCGCGCGTCTCGGCCGACTCGTCACGCCGCACGGTCCGATCGAGACGCCGGCGCTTCTGCCGGTCGTCCACCCGGATCCGACCCGGCAGCCGGTGCCGCCGAAGGAGCTGCGGCGCCGGTTCGGCCTCGGCGCGGTGATCACGTCGTCGTACATCGTCTGGCGGACGCCTCCCCTCACCGCCATCGCGGAGGCGAACGGAATCCACGGGCTTCTCGATTTCGACGGGCCGGTGATGACCGACTCCGGCGCGTTCCAGCAGCACGCGTACGGGCACGTCGAAGTCACCGACACGCAGATCCTGGCCTTCCAGAACCGGATCGGGACCGATATCGCGACCGTCCTCGACATCTTCGTCGAGCCCGACGTTCCTCGCGAGACCGCGGAAGCGGGGGTCCGGGAAACCTCCGAGCGCGCGACCCGCGCCCGCGCGGCCCGGACCGGTCTGCTCGCCGTGCCCGTGCAGGGGGGGCTCGACCCCGAACTCCGCCGCGAATCGGCGTCTGCCGCGTCGACGATCGGCGACGTCCTCGCGGTCGGCGGGGTCGTCCCGCTGATGGAGCGGTACCGCTTCGCCGACCTGGCTCGGGTCTTGCTCGCCACGCGACCCGCGCTCGCCCCGGAGGGCGTGGTCCATCTCTTTGGGACCGGCCACCCGATGACCTTCGCGTTCGCCGCGCTGTTCGGCGTCGACCTGTTCGATTCGTCCGCCTATCTCAAGTTCGCTCGACGGGGGATGCTGATGTTCCCGGAGGGGAGCGTCTCCGTCGACGACATCGCCGAGAACCTGTGCCGGTGCGCCCTCTGCGAACGCGTGCCGCTCCGGGAGGTCGCGAAGCTGCCCGGCCCCGAGCGGGAGATCCGGCTCGCGGAGCACAATCTCTCCGTCTCGGCCGAGGAGATCGCCCGCGTTCGCCAGGCGATCCGCGACGGGACGATCTGGGAGCTCGCCGAACGGCGGTCGACCGGCCACCCGGCGCTCGCCGCCGGCATGCGCGCGGCGATCCGGGGCACCCGGGTGTTCCTCCCGACCGAGCCGGAAAGCCGGCGCGCGTTCCGGACCACGGTCGCCACGAGCGGCCTCCGACCGGCGGTGATCCGGTTCCTCGCCCGCCTGGATGGGTTCAAGACCGGCCGCGGGCCGTACCGCACACTCCCGTTCGTACCCCTCACCACCCTCGCCCTCCGAGCTCTTCCGGCGGAGACGATGGACGGCGCGCCGCTCTTCTGGGAAGTGATGCGGCCGATCGGCGCGGTCCCCCTCGAGCTGACGGACGTCTACCCGGTTGGATGCTACCTCGCCCCCGAGGAGTTCGACGGCGTCGCACGGACCGGCTCCGTCTCGGACGCGTTGGAGGGCATCCCGTGCGACCGGGACCGGGACTGGCTCGAAGTCTGGACGCGGCGGCAGGTCGAGGCGTTGATCGCCTGGCGGTACGGTCCGCACGCGGCGGCGGAGCTCGCCGGCGAGCGGCTCGTCGGGAAACGTTCGCCGAAGACCGGGCGGCTGCGGCGGGTGGAGCGCGACGGCGCGATCGTCTTCCATGTCGGGACGGACGGGCTCGCCCGACCCACATGGAAAGGGGCCGA
>DASYOF010000027.1:0-3441 GCA_036007995.1 Thermoplasmata archaeon | reverse complement strand
TTTGTAGTACTCGGGGTCGACGATCACCTCGCCGTTGATGCCCATCGTCTCGATGGTCTTCAGCTGCGCGACACCGCTCGAGCTCTTCGCCTTCTGCCACTCGGGGATCGGGATCGAGAACTTCTTCTCGACCTCCGTCCGGTAGATCGGACCGGAGTTGTACGAGCAGAACGGAATGATCCGCCCGTCGGGCACCGAGTAGTGGATGTCGCAGCGCATCAGGCGCTGGATATCGTAGTCGTACGCGTCCTGGAAGTGCATGTTCCCCAGGTACATCGTGCGCCAGGTGAACTTCGCGAGCGCCTCCTTGTTCCCCTCGGTAAAGATCGAGGCGATCAGGCGGACGCAGTTCTTCTCGTTGATCCCCTCCGGGGCGCGCTGGAAGTCGAAGTACTTCGCGACGTCGTGGAGCAGCTTCGCCCCGGCGACCGCCGTCCGGACCCGCGCGAACCGCGCGTCCCGGTACTTCTCGATCATCGCTTCCACGTTCTCGAAGAAGCCGTCGACGTCCATGAACCGCGGGAGCGGGGTGATCTTCTGGCCGTCCTGGCTGATGAACGCGAACGTCGCGCACCCGCAACCCGGGTGCGTCGTGAGCGTCATCTTCTCCTCGCCGTGGATGATCGAGGCGAGCTCGGAGATCGGGGCCACCGACGGCACGGGGAAGAAGTCCGACTTCTCGAACGGTCCGTCCGTGCAGAGGATCCGGACGAGGTCCGACTGGGTGAACCGCATCTGGAACCGGTCCTTGTCGGGGATCCGCGCCGTGAGGGCGACCGGCTGGAAGTTGACGCCGCGAACGACGTCGATGTTGTCGATCGCGAACTTCACCGTCGGCCAGATCTCCTTCTCGTTGAATCCACCGACGAGGGTCGGGACGAGCACGACGCTGAGCGGCTTGTCCGGCTTCCCCTGAGCGAGCTCGGCGGGGGACGTGTGGGTCTCCCGGGCCGCCTGGATCGCCTTCTGCTTGACCTTCAGGAGGGGCACGCCGCGCACCTTCCGGTAGATCTCGTCGTCCAGCCCGTCGAACTGGAGGTAGAGGGTGTGAAGGCCGTTCTCCCGGCACGCCTGGGCAAAGCCGGGCTCGTTGGCGACCCGGATGCCGTTCGTCGCGACCTGGACCTGCTTGAAGCCGAGGTCGCGGGCCATGGAGCACGCCTCGAGGAACAGCGGGCTGAGCGTCGGTTCCCCACCGGAGAACTGGACGGCGACCGCGCCGACCGGCTTCTGCTCCCGGAGCGTCTTGAGCATGAAGTGGATCTGCTCACGGGTCGGCTCGTAGACGTAGCCGGCCGCGTTGGCGTTCGCGAAGCAGACCGGGCACTTCAGGTTGCACCGGTTGGTCAGGTCCATCAGGGCGAGTCCCGTGTGGGATTTGTGGTGGCTGCACATTCCGCACGTGGTCGGGCAGCCGCGGAACTTGTCGTAGTACGGGTTCTCGTAGCCGACCCCGTCGTGGGCGTACACTTCCATCCGGAGATAGAAGTCGACATCGTTCGAGATGATGTCCCAGAAGTAGCCGTGCACCCGGCACGTCTTCTCCATGATGACGCGGTTGTCCTTCTCCCGGACGACCGCGGGAATCACCTTGATGCACTCGGGGCAGACGCTCGCCGTCTTACGGGGCAGACCCCGCGGGGCCTGGAACTCCTTCATGACGCGGGCCGGCATTTTCTCTCCCTTCTTTCGGCTCCCGCACGCGGGCGCCTTGTCGGGCCCACCATCCCCATGGTAGATAACCCTCCTGTCGCCTTGGTCGCGACAGATTGGGCCTCCCGTGACGGAGCCTCGCATGGTATCGGTCGCTACAAACCCTTAGAATCCGAGGATTTCGGACGTCGGCCCCCGCAGTATGGTTATCTTGCCATGGGCCCTTCGAGCGGTCGAGGACCCGAATGCCGGCGAAGCGAAAGGGGAAGGCCCCGAAGCGCCGAACGTCTCCCCGACGCGCTCCGAGTGCGACGACGGCGAGCCCGAAATTCGTGGGTCGGGACCCGTCCCCCGTGCTCGAGAAGTACCCCCCTAAGGAGGCCGGACTCGGCTCCCGCCCTCCCCCGCCGACACCGCGGCCGTCGGCCACCCCGGCGCGGCCCGCCCCTTCGGCTGCAACCCCTGCCGCCCCGAGCCCGGCCGGCGCGCCGGCCCCCGCCCCGGCCCCGGCGGCTCCGAGGATGTTGATCTCGCTCGAGCGCCCGTTCAATATCGACGAATTCTCCCAGCTCCTCGGCGAGACGGTCGTCCGGACCGAGGTGCCGCGGGAGGACCTCGCGGAGGCGCTCCGGAGGGTCTCGGAGTTCATGGGGTTCGGGATCTACGTGTACGCGGTCCGCGTCCGCCCGGCGAAAGACGAGATGCTGAAGCAGTTCGTCGTGGAGCTCCAACGGGTCGACTACGACCCGAACGTGGGCGACTGGGTCCCGTTCGAGGAGACCGGTCCGTCCGACAGCCCGTTCGGTCCGACCGGCGGACGTCGCTGACGACGGTCCCCACGCCGCTATCTAGCTCCCCGTCCTCGAGCTAGATCGGTGGCCGGCGTGGACGATTCGGAGGTCGATCGGGTGCGGAACGCGACGGAGAACCCGGCGGACGCGCGGATGCGACGCGCTCTCCAGGGAGCCCCGAACTCGGACCGGGTGCTCGCCGAGATCGGCCAACTGCGCCGCGAGCTCGCCGAGCTCCGGGCCGAGCAGGGGGAGCTCGCGAAGGCGGTCCAGGAGCTGGCGAAGACGTTCCGGACGCTCGCGGTGCACTTCGGCATCGCCTCCGAACCGTACCCGAAGCCGAAGGGTTCGGAGAAGCCCCGCGACGTCCCGGGATTCGGCTAACCGCCGGACCCGGTCGCGGGAGCATGACGGAATCCGGCCACGGCGAAGCCGAGGCCGAACGCCAGGTCCTGGCGGCGCTCCGGCTCGCGGTCGAGCTGACGCTCGTGATCCTGGTCGTCGAGTCCGTCGGGGCGTTCCTCTCGCGGAGCCTCTCGCTCACGGTCGACGCGGTCCACAACGTCCCGGACGCCATCGCCTTCGCGCTCTCCTACGTGGCGCTGCGCTCGGCCGGCGAGGGCGCCTCCGAATCGTACACGTTCGGCGCGCACCGGGCCGAGGTGTTCGCCGGCCTCGCGAACGCGGGGTTGGTCCTCGGGACCGGGGTCCTGTTCGCCGTCGAAGCGGTCCTGACGTTCGTCCATGGGGGGACGTTCGATGGCACGGTCGCCCCGCTCTGGCTCCTGTTCGGGGCGTTGCCGACCCTCGCGCTCCGGGGCGTCACCGCGATCCGGCTCGGGCGAATCCCCGGGCGGATCCGGGACCTGAACTTCCGCAGCGTCGTCCTTCACGTCGGCAGCGACATCGCCATCGGCGGGGCGATCGTCCTCGTGGGCGTCGTGCTCCTGCTACGCCCCGAGCTCGTCTGGGTCGACGCCACGGCCGCGCTCGCGAT
>DASYOF010000026.1:0-1749 GCA_036007995.1 Thermoplasmata archaeon | reverse complement strand
CGAGCGGGTCCTCGATGCCGCTCGTGCAGTTCTGGAGGTAGATGCCGTTCTTGGCCTCCTCGAGGAGCTCCTCGAGCGACCAGTCTCCCGGCTCGACGAACGTGTTCGTCATCCGGACGAACGGGCGGCTCAGGAAGTCCGCCCGCCGCGTGTTCCCGGTGGCGGCCCGTCCGAACACGGCGGCCGACTCCCGGTCGTGGAGCACTTCGACGAACCGTCCGTGGTCGACGAGAACCGTCCGTTGCGACGGGTGGCCTTCATCGTCGAAGAAGATCGAGCCCCAGCCTCGGGGGTACGAGCCGTCGTCCACGAGCGTGAGGAACTCGGGTCCGACCATCGAGCCGAGGAGCGGCTTCAGGTACGACCGGTCGCGGAGGAGCTGGTCGGCCTCGGTCCCGTGGCCGAACGATTCGTGGGCGAACGTCCCCGCGGTACCGGGGTCGAGGATGACGTTCATCTCGCCCGTGGGGGCGGAGCCGGCCTTGAGCAGCGCCTTCGCCTCGGCCGCCACCGCCAGGACCCGCTCGTCCGTGAGCTCGTCGAGGACTTCCCAGCCGCCGGTGCCGCCGTAGCTGATGTAGTCCCACTCGACCTTGCCGCTCTCCATCGCGACCGGCACGACCCCGCCGCGGGTGCGTTCGATCCGCTGCCAACGTCGCGCCCCCGCGGTCGAGACGAACAGGCGTTCCTCGGACGCCCCGGTCATGGTGATGATCGCGTTGTCGATGCCGCCCGCCGACAGGGCGAGCTCGTGGAGCCGCCTCGCCAGCGCGAGCCGGTCGTCGACCGAGAGCGAATCGAGCGGGATCTTCGATTCGGTCGCCCGCTCGCCGGTCCCGGTCGCCGAGATCCCCGGCGGCGGCGTCCGCGTCGCTTCGGCGGTCAGTCGGTGCCGCAACGCGTCCGCGGAGGCGGTGAGGCTCGGCGCGTCGAGTCCGGAGGACGCCGCCTCCACCCATTCGTGCCCCGCCCACGCTCGGAACACCGCTCCCTCGACGCGAGGTTCCACCCCGATCGAGGTCTGGGTCCGGTCCAGGCGCAGCCGGTGGCCGACCGACCGCTCCGCCATCGCCTCCGCGTAGGTCGTATGCGGGGCGATCCGGCGCAGGGCGTTCGCGAGGTCGTCCTCGGCGTCACGGAGGCTGGCCATCGGCGGCCGCGAGCGCGATGGCCCCTATAACCCCGGGGCCGCCGACGATACGTTCGGGAGCCCTACCAATCGGGGGCGAGCAGTCGGGACGCGAGCGGTCGGGTCGGAACCAGAGTGCCGAGTTCGAGGACCTCGCGAGCCGGCTCGGGGCGAGCTCGACCGTCCCGGTTGAGCCAAACGGCGCGGATCCCGGCCGCCCGGGCGCCGAGGATGTCGGTCGCCCAGACGTCCCCCACCATGACCGCGTCCTTGGCGCTCACGTCGGCGGTTCGGAGGGCGACCTGGAAGATGGCCGGGTCGGGCTTCTCGGCCCCCGCGTCCTCCGAGGTGACCAGGAAATCGAGTAACTCCCCAAGGCCGGTGGCCCGCATCTTGTCCTGTTGTTCCGCGGTGTGATTGTTGCTCACGACTCCGACGGTGGTTCGCCCGCGGAGACTTCGCAGCAGCGCGAGCGCCCCGGGGACCGGCCGTCGGAGCGCTTGGTACGCCGACCGATAGCGGTCCGAGACCGCCTGAACCTCGGCAGGCGAGATCGAAGCGCCGGCCCACTCGTAGAGGCGCCGAAATCGTTCCTGACGGGCCTCCGCATGGGTGCGGCG
>DASYOF010000025.1:0-2382 GCA_036007995.1 Thermoplasmata archaeon | reverse complement strand
GACGTCGCCCTCGAGGTGCACGTGGCTCGAGGAACGGATGTGGTCGCCCCACCGGTGCTGGGCCGCGGTGAGCCGCCGCTGCACGTACGGGGAGCGGTGGTCGTAGAGGACCATCACGGTCCCGACGGCGTCGGCGTCCGGGTCGGCGAGCGACGTCGCCGAGGTCGCGCCCCGGACGAGGAACCGGATCGCCTCCGACCGGCTGCGCGAATTGCGCTGCCGGACCCACCGGTCGAGCGCCTCGAGCACCTCCGGCTCGAGCGAGATGGCGGTGCGAACGACTCCCGGCGTCGACTCCGTCCGGCGTCCTCGGCGGCTCATGGCGACGGCAGGTTCGGCGGCGAAGCGCCGAACCCGATCTGCTCGTACCCCTTGTACCGGTAGATCCCCATCGCGATCAGCCAGGAGCCGACGAAGACCACGACGATGGCGACCCCGAGGAACTCGAAGTTGAGACTCCCGATGAGCCCCCACACCGGTCCCGTCAGCTGGAGCTCGCTCGCGGCCACGCTGAGGAGCTCGATCCCGCCGATGATGAAGGCGACCAGGACCGAGATGACGGTGAGCGTGAGGTTGTAGTAGATCTTCCGGATCGGTTTCAGGAACGCCCAACCGTACGCGTACCGCATGGCGAAGCCGTCGGCGGTATCGGCCAGCACCATGCCGCAGGTGAACAATAGCGGCAGCAGGAGGACCGCCCAGAACGGGACGGTCGGGGCAAACGTCAGCGCGAAGATGATCAGCAGGACCTCGGTCGCCGTGTCGAAGCCGAGCCCGAACAGGATCCCGATCGGATAGATCTGCCAGGGTTCTTCGACGATCTTGAACAGCCGGCCGAAGTACCGGTAGAGGAACCCCCGCTTGTCCATCTGGGCGTCGAGCGCGGCCTGGTCGAGCTCCCGGTCCCGGAGCCCGCGGAAGATCCGGTAGACGTCCGCCGCGATCATGACGTTGACGATCCCGATCAGGAACAGGAAGATCCCCGAAACGATCGTTCCGACGACCGTGCCGAACGCCAGGAACGCGTGGTAGTGCGCCCGGATGAAGTTCGTCACCACGACGAGCGCCGCGATGAGCGCGAAGACGATCGTGGAGTGGCCGAGCGAGAACCACGTGCCGACCGTGAGCGGCCGCTTCCCGTCGTTGAGCAGCTTCCGGGTGGTGTTGTCGATCGCCGCGATGTGGTCGGCGTCGAAGCCGTGACGGAGCCCGAGGATGTACGCCGTGATGGCGAGCCCGGAGAAGACGAAGATCCCCGGGGTGGCCTGCTGGGCGTACTGGTGCGGGAGGAACGCGAACGCGGCGAGGAACGCGGCCACGGTCACGAGCCCGATGGCGGCGAACAGGACGGCCATTCGAAGCCGCTCGCCCACCGTCAGGTTGCGCGTCGGGTCCGCGGTCGAGGTCCGCGCCACGGTGGCCACCGTCGGCCCGGAGCCGAGGGGGCACATAAAGGTGTGTTGTTTTCGCGATTCGTAATACTCGCCGGGGACCCGGTTCCCGGGGGACCGGTACGGGGTCCGGTCGGGCTATCCGGTCGAGGTCGTCGGCGGGGTGAGCGGGATGTTCCCGCCGAGCAGGGCGATCAGCGTCTGGTCGAGCGAGATGACGTTCACGTACGCCGGGCCGATGAACCCGCCGACCGGCGGCACGATCGCGGTGTCGACGAGTTGCAAGAGCGCGGCCTGGCTGAGGTGGGAGAAGTGCGCGACCCGCGGGATCTGCACGAGCGCCGCCTCCGGGGTGATCGCCGGGTCGAGCCCGCTCTCGGAGGGGGCGACGAGGTTCAGGGGGACGGAGACGTTGGCGAGTCCGTACTGCTGGATGTACGCCTCGGTCGCATTGTACAGCGCCGGATTCGTCGGCCCGTACGGGGCTTCGTTGCCAGCGCCACTGAACGGCTGGTAGTCGATCGGGGACGGCCGCATCCAGAACAGCTCGGGGTTCGTGATGTTCTGCCCGAGCGTGATGTTCGCGCCGGTCGCGGTCGATGGCGTCGCGACGGACGCGATAACGGAGAAGGCGTACGGGTACGCGGCCCCGAGGAGGACAACCATCAGGATGAGCAGCGTCGCCATCGCCCGCCCGCTCGGCCAGCGGAACGGCGGGTCGGCCGCGAGCCCGGTCCCCTCGGGCTCCCCGGCGCTCGTCAGGTCGGCGGAGATCTCCCGGGGCTCGGGGATCGGGCGCCGCCCGGGAGCGACGTTCGTCCGGCCGCTCATCGGATCCCCAGGGCGAACATCAGGATGTAGAGGAGCTTGATGCCGACGAACGCGCTGATCAGCCCGCCCCCGCCGTAGAGGAGGAGGTTGCGCCGCAGCAGGTCCACGGCCGGCATCGGGCGGAACGACGCCCCGATCAGGGCGAGCGGGATCAGGAGCG
>DASYOF010000024.1:0-2584 GCA_036007995.1 Thermoplasmata archaeon | reverse complement strand
GCTATCGTGCAGCAGGTCGTGGTACCCTCCGGGGACGGAGACCAGCTGGCGCGTCGGCGAAGCAACGCGCGAGACGAATTCCGCGCTGCCCGACGGGTCCGTCACCCGGTCCGCGGTACCGTGCAGAACGAGCAGCGGCGCGGCGAGTCGGGGGGCGTCGGCGAGAATCGGTCGCATCGATCGAAGGAGTTCGGACGCCGTGCGCGCCGGGATCGGTCGCTGGTCGATGAGCGGATCGGTGGCCATCGCGTCGACCACGGCCCGGTCACGGGAGAAGCCGGCGACGTCGGGGCGAAAGACGCGGACGTGGGGCGCGATCGCGCTGAGCAACCGAACGATCCCCGCGGTGCCCGCCTTGGTGCCCGCCGGGGGTCGGAGCGCCGGGGCGGTCAGGACTAGGCCCCGAAATCGATCCGGGTGGTCGAGCGTGTACCGAGCCGCGACGGCTCCGCCGAGGCTGTGGCCGTACAGCACGACGGGCACCCCCGGATAACGCGACTGCACGACCGTCAGCTCGCGGTCGAGATCGGCCGAGTACTCCGGAAAACGCCGGACCCAGGCCCGGTCGCCCCCGGATCGACCGTGGCCGCGAAGGTCGAACGCCGCGAGGCCGACTCCAGCCACGGTCAGCGATTCTCCCAATTCGGAGTACCGTCCCGAGTGGTCCTTCAGGCCGTGCACGGCGTGGACGATCGCCGACGGGGTTCCCTCGGGCGCCCAGAGGCGCCCCTTGAGCCCAAGTCCGTCGGCGCCGGTGCTCTCCAGATCCGCGGGCGTTGCGACCGGCACGGGGGCGGTCACGTGGGGAGGCAGAAAGCGTACCGCCGCCGGCCGGACGTTCGACCGTCCGGGCTTCCCGCCGGGCTAATACGCCGGGCCGTCTCCGACGCCCCGTGACGGCCGCCTCAAACCCTGGTTGGCGCCAGTTGACCCGCGCGGAGGAGGCGGTCATCGTGCGCCGCGGGACCGAACGCCCGTTCTCCGGGGAGTACGAGCACCACCGGGCCTCGGGGACGTACCGCTGCAAGCGCTGCAACGCGGCCTTGTACCGCTCGGACGACAAGTTCGATGCTCACTGCGGTTGGCCGAGCTTCGACGCCGAGATCGCGGGAGCCGTCGACCGGCGGCCCGACCCCGACGGCGAACGCGTCGAGATCCGCTGCCACGCCTGCGACGCCCACCTGGGCCACGTCTTCCTCGGGGAGCGGCTGACGGCCAAGAACACCCGTCACTGCGTGAATTCCATCTCCCTCGTCTTCGAGCCGACCCAGTCGGAATCCGGAGCACAACCTGCCAAGTAGTCGCCTCGACGGGTGTTCCGGCGTCCCCGTTCGGTCGAACGGGCAAGTCTCGAATCCCGCCCGGGAGGCGGATTCCTACCCGGCCGCGGAGGTTCTTCGAATGGGAGGCTCTATATGAAGGACAGCCTTGGGACCGTCAGAACGCCCTGACCCGACCGCCGCCTCCGGCGCTCGGAGCGAGGGCCAATCCGAGGACCGAATGGGATCGAACGCGAGCGAGCCGGGGGTCGCCGCGCGGGCGAACCCGGCCCCGGCCTCGTTGGAAGAGTACGGCGACTTCCCGACGCCCATCGAGCTGGCGCGGGACATTCTCGCGACGCTCGGCCCGATCGGGTCGAAGTGGACCCGGGTGCTCGAACCGACGTGCGGCGACGGCGCGTTCATCCACGCGCTGACCGAGCACCGGTTTCCGCCCCGCGAGATCGTCGGGATCGAGGTTCAGGGCGACCGGTTCGCCGGCGGCCCCCCGAAGCTCTCCACCCCGAAGACCGACGTCACGGTCCTGAACGCGGACATCCTCCGCGCCGACCTGCGTCGACTCGTCAAGTGGAAGACCAAGGGCCCGCTCCTCGTGGTCGGCAACCCGCCGTGGGTCACCACCGCCGAGCTGGCTCGGCTGGGGGCGGAAAACCTCCCGGTCAAGACCAACTCCCGCAATCTGAAGGGATTCGAGGCGATCAGCGGGGTGTCGAACTTTGACCTCTCCGAGTACATCTGGGTCAAGCTCCTCCGGGACCTCTACCCTCTCAACCCGTCGATCGCCCTGTTGTGCAAAACCTCGGTCGCGCGGAACGTCGTTCGGTACGCCCAGCAGGAGCACCTGAGCGTCTACGACGGCTCGATGCGGATGATCGACGCCCACATGTGGTTCGGCGTCAGCGTCCCGGCCTGCCTCTTCACGCTTCACGTCGGTCACGGCGACCCGGACTACACGATCCGGGTGTACGACAGCCTGGAGGCGACGTTGCCGAGCGCGATCATCGGGATCGTGAACGGCCACCTCGTCCCCGATGTCAACCGGTACCAGAAGGTCAGCTCCTCGGAAGGGACGTTCCCGTTCGAGTGGCGCCAGGGGATCAAGCACGACGCCGCGGCGGCGATGGAGCTCGTCCTCGACGACGACGGACACCTGTTCAACCGGCTCGGGGAGGAGGTCGACGTCGAACCGGAGTTCGTCTACCCCCTCCTGAAGAGCTCGGACCTCGGGAGCGAACGCCCGCGCGACATCCAACGGCGGGTCATCGTCACCCAGCAGAAGAACGGCGAGGACACGACACGCCTTC
>DASYOF010000023.1:0-10710 GCA_036007995.1 Thermoplasmata archaeon | reverse complement strand
TCGCATCGGGAGCGTCGGACGTCGGCCGACCGACCTCGCCATCGGCGCGAACTCGGGTTAATACCCTCGCTCGCATCCGCCCCCGACCGTGCTCGACTTCGCCCTTTCGGTTCCCGCCCTCCTGATCGCGTTCACGATCACGGTGACGGAGATGACCGAGGTCGTCGCCCTCGTCTTCGCGCTCTCGGCCGACGCGGAAAGCATCCGGTCGGGCGCCCTGGGCGCCGTCGCGGGGACAGCCGTGGTGTCGCTCGTGGCGCTCGCCTCGGGGGCCGCGATCGAGGCGCTCCCGCACGGCGACCTCCTGTGGGCCGCCGCGGTCGTCCTGGCGGCGTTCGGCGTGTTCCTCTTCCGGAGCACCCTGAAGAGCTACCGGCGCGCCCGCCGGCCGAGCCCGGCCGGGCCGCCGACCCACGGCGCCCTCCGATTCGCGGGGGGGTTCTCGGTCGGCGCGGTCGAGACCACCGAGGCCGTGATCGTCCTGCTCGCGCTCGCGGCCGGCGGGGCGGGGAGCTCCGCGGTGGTCGGCGCCCTCGCCGGCGGCGGAATCCTGGTCGTTGCGGCGGCGCTCGTCCACGAGCGGATCCGCCGGATCAAGGTGCCGACGCTCAAGCTCGGCGGCACCGCCATGCTGTTCTCGTTCGCGCTGTTCTGGGCCGGGGAGGCGGACGGGGCGTCCTGGCCCGGCTCCGACCTGATCCTGATCCCGATGTTCGTCGTCGCGATCCTCCTCATCCGGGGCGCGGTGGAGCTCGTCCTCCGGCGGGACCCGCCGGTCCAGCCGAAGGGTTAAGGCCCGCCCTGGGCCCCCCGAGGACCATGCGGACCCGGCGTTCCGCCGCCGACGAGCCGGACGAGCCGGAGGACTCCGAGGAGGAGGAACGGCCGGCGCGCCGGCCGAGAGGTCGGCACGCGACCCGGCGCACTCGCCCGGCCCCCCAGCCGTGGTCGGTCGCCGGCGACGACCCGGCCGAAGAGGCCCCGTCCGAGCCGGAGGAGGACGACGAGCCCGGCTGGCTGCACCGGACGAAGCGGCCGGTCTTCTACCGCGCCCGGGACGCCTGGTGGTTCGAGCCGCTGATCGCCCTGATGGTCGTCGTTCTCCTGCTCGTCGGGCTGTACGCGTACACCCAGAACTGGCCACCGATGTACGTCGTCGACTCGTCGAGCATGCAGCACGGCCGGACCGACAACGTGGGGCTGATCAACACCGGCGACCTCGTGCTCGCCCAGCAGGTCGCGACGCGCTCGATCGTTCCGTACGTCGTCGCCCACGAGACCGGGTATACCACGTACGGGGAGTACGGGGACGTCATCCTCTACCACGCCAACGGCGACGTCGGACCGGCGCCGATCATCCATCGGGCGCTCACCTACCTTCAGTATTCGTCGGACGGGTCTTTCAGCGACCCCGAGCTGGCCGGGCTCCCGTGCGGCACGGCCGCGAACAGCGTCTACGTCTCCTCCGGCCCGAACGGGTGCGGGACGAACGACCTCCGCGGGACGCTCGAGCTGCTCGGCATCGGCTGGCAATCGGTGAGCGTGAACATCACGCTGAGCGACATCGGGCATCACTCCGGGTTCGTCACGATGGGGGACAACAACATCAACCCGGGGACCCGGACGGGCGACGAGGACCAGCCCGGCCTCTCGCCGCTCGTCGAACCCGGGTGGATCGTCGGAGTCGCCCGGGGGATGATCCCGTGGGTCGGCTCGGTCAAGCTCCTCCTCAGCGGCACCGCGAGCGAGGTCCCCCCCCAGTCCTGGCAGTTCCTGGGGCTCTCGATCGTGGCGCTGTTCGCGATCGGTTTCGGCATCCACTACGCCCTCCGGGCGGAAGGGATCGAGGACGACCGGCGCAAGGCGCTCGAGGAGGAGGAAGCGGAGGCGCCACCCCATCCGTCCCGGTTCCGCGGCCTTCGCGGCTGGCTCGCGCGGTCCGACGGCGACGACCCGGCCGACGAGACCGACCCGGACGATCCGGAACCGAGCCCTCGGCGCCGCCGACCGAAGTCGCGCCACCGGGACCCGACCGGGGGCCGACCTCGACCCTCGGTCCGGCGGGGCAGCGACGACTCGACCCATGGGCGTTCCCGACCACCGGGTGGGGACGCCGAAGACCTCTAGGCCGACCGGGTCCCCGGCTCGAACCGGTCCGGCGAGGGACGCCGAAGCGCTCGCAACCGACCTGGTTCTCGATTCGACCGGGTCCGGCGGGGGCGCCGAGGACCTCTCGGCGGACGCCGTCCCCGACCCGACCGGGCCCGGCGAGGGGGCCTTGGTGCCGTGCTGAGGAACCGTTCAAAAAGAAGGGGAGGGAGGAAAAGGTTGACCCGCGGCCGCGCTCCAGCCCTTACGGGAGCGTCGCCGAGACCTGGCCGGAGAACGTTCCGACCCCGATCGCCACGAGCTTGTCGCCTAGCCCGCTCTGGGAGACCGACGTGACGAGCGAGAGCTGCATGCCGCTCGTCAGGACCTGCGTCGTGCTCGCGCCCGCGCACGCCGTGCCGCCGGACGCCGCCGCCCACGCGTTCGTCGAGAACGTGTAGACCGCGATCAGGCAACCGGTCACGCCGACGACGGTGACGGTGGTTCCAGTCCCGAGGATCGTGCCCGAGGAGCTGGTCAGCTCAAAGTTCATGCTCGCCGGGGTGAGGCCGCTCGCCGGGACGATGTTGACCGTGTAGGTCGTCCCGCCCGCGGAGGCCACCGGGGTGTTCATCGCGAGCGCGCTCCCGAGAGGCGTGTTGCCGGGACCCTTCGTCAGCCCGGAGATCAGGATGTACAGCACGGCGGCCAGCACGACCGTGATCGCCACGAGCAAGATCGTAGCGATGATCGGCGACACTCCGCGCTTTCCCTTCTTTCTCCACCGGTTGGCGATTCCCTTCTGGTTCTGCATTTCTTGTTTCCTCGTTGTTCCTTGTTGGATCGATTTCTGGTCCTACGGCAGCGCCGCGCTCACCGTGCCCGAGAACGTGCCGACACCGACCGCGACCAGCGAGTCGCCCTGGCCGGCAAGGTTGACCGTTCCCGTCGCGAGGTAGAACTGCATGCCGCTCGTCAGGACCGTCGTGGTGACCCCGGGCGGGGTGCACGCGTGGGTCGACGCACCGGCCGAGCCCGCGGCCCAGGCGTTGGTCGAGAACGTGTACGTCGCCTCAAGGCAACCCTGCGGACCGATCAGCTGGATGGCTGCACCGGCGACCGCCGTGATCGCCCCACCGGAGCTCTGAATCTGGAAGTTCAGGCTCGCGGGCGTGAGTCCGCTCGAGGGCGTGATCGGCAGCGTGTACGTGAACAAGGTCCCGTTGACGCCCGCCTGCGGAGACCCCATCGCCAGCGCGGTCCCGAGCGGCGTGTTGCCCGGTCCCTTCGTCAGCCCCGAGATCAGGATGTAGAGCACGGCGGCCAGCACGACCGTGATCGCCACGAGCAAGATCGTAGCGATGATCGGCGACACTCCGCGCCGTCCCTTCTTTCTCCAGCGGCGTTGGCTCTCCGTCCACATCTGCATTCGTTTGTTCCTCCAGGGAGGCTCTCCCTGTGGAGAACGCGAGGGGCCGGTTGGGCTATTTGAATATTCCGTTCTCTGAATCGGCGATTGACGAACTAGACTTCGACACACACGAATACGCATTCGCTCCCTCGACGGGCCGTGCGTTCCCGACACACGGACGACGGCCCGGACCCCCCCGCAGACGACATATCGGCGTCCCCCTCCGCATGCTCGGACCGTCCATGGAGTTCAAGACCAAGGTCCTCGCGGTCGTCAGCGTCGGGAGCCTCATGGGGGCGATCGACAGCACGGTCCTGATCATCGCGTTCCCGGGGATCGCGCGCGACCTGTCGGCGACGCTCGCCGAGATGGTCTGGTCCATCATGATCTACACGCTGATGGGCACGGCCCTCGTCCTCTCCCTCGGCCGCATCTCCGACATGAAGGGTCGGAAGCGGATGTACAACGCCGGGTTCGTCGTCTTCGTCATCGGAAGCGCCCTCTGCGGCCTGGCGGC
This sequence comes from Thermoplasmata archaeon, assembly GCA_036007995.1. Taxonomy (GTDB): domain Archaea; phylum Thermoplasmatota; class Thermoplasmata; order Lutacidiplasmatales; family UBA184; genus Lutacidiplasma. The sequence goes on along the minus strand of DASYOF010000023.1, from coordinate 6,694 downwards.
GAGCGGACTCGAGCTCGTCGCGTTCCGGGGCCTCCAGGGGATTGGCGGCGCGATGCTGGTCGCGAACGGGTTCGCCCTCCTCTCCGACGTCTACCCCCCGAACGAGCGGGGACGGGCGTTCGGAGCGATCTCGGTCGTCTGGGGGACCGGCTCGGTGCTCGGCATCGGGCTCGGCGGCCTGATCCTCTCCTTTGCCTCCTGGCGGTGGATCTTCTGGATCAACGTCCCGATCGGCATCGTCGCGACCGCGCTCGCCTTCGTGATCCTTCGGGAATCGGTGGTCCCGAACCCGAAGGACACGTTCGACCTGACGGCGGCGGTCCTGTTCACGATCGGCCTCTCCTCGCTCCTGCTCGGGATCACCGAGGGGATCCTGAACGGGTGGTCGGTGCTGATCACCCTTGGCCCGCTCGTCGCGTCCGTGCCGCTCCTCGTCGGGTTCGTGCTGTGGGAGGCGTACGTCAGCCGGGACCCGATCCTGCCGTTCGACCTGTTCAAGAGCTGGCTGTTCAGCGCCTCCCTGATCTCCTCGGTCCTCCAGGGGATCGCGCTGTTCGCGACCAACTTCCTCCTGATGGTCTACTTTCAGGGGATCCGGGGGGTCCCGGTGCTGACCGCGGCGTACCTGCTGATCCCGCTGTCCGTCACCCTTTCCGTCTTTGGCCCGATCGGGGGCCGACTGTCCGACCGGTTCGGGGCCCGGGTCGTCTCCACCGTCGGCCTCCTCATCCAGGGCGGGGTCCTCCTCGCGTTCTCCACGATCGTCGCCGGGACGCCCCTTTACGTCGTGGCCGCGTACGAAGCCGCCCTCGGCGTCGGGGGCGGCCTGTTCTTCCCGGCGAACACGTCGGCGGTGATGGGCGGGGTCCCGAGGTCCCGTTATGGCGTCGCCTCGGGGGTCATGATGACGCTCCGCAACTCCTCGATGGCGCTCAGCTTCGCGGTCGCGCTCGTGGCGCTCACCGCGTCCCTCCCGGCGGGCACGGCGGCAACGATCTTCGGGGGGACGTTCACCCCGGGGAGCGTGACCGCCCTCGGGATCTCCCCCGCGGCCCTGACGAGCGTGTTCCTGACCGGGATGCGAAACGTGTTCCGACTAGCGGCCGCCCTCGTGATCGCCGCGGCGATCTTCTCGGTGCTCCGGGGACGCGAGTACCGGTCGGGCGTGTCGACGGGCGGTCACCTCCGGGCGGTCCGCGAGCCGGCCCGGGTGGTGGCGCCGGACGCCCTCGGGGGGGCCCCGGCGGCCGGCGTTCCGAGCTCGGAGCCCTGAACCCCGACCCGGAGGGGCCGATCGGGCCGGCTACGGCCACAACCCTTTTCCTCACCGCCCCGTCCGGCCGATGGGTCTGGGGTCCGAATGTACATCATCGGAGGCTCGGCGTCGACCTCGCTCGCGGAACGGATCTCGCGGGAGCTCGGGAACGCCCCGTTCGCGATCCCGTTCGTCAAGCGGTTCCCGGACGGCGAGATGTACCTGCGCGTCGGGGGCCGACTCACGAATGAGGATGTCGTTCTGGTCCAGTCGACGCGGAGCGACCAGGACATCATCGAACTCCTGCTCCTCGAGGACGCGATCCGGGAGGCCGGCGCGCGCCGCCTCACCGTCGTCGTGCCGTACTTCGGCTACGCCCGGCAGGACCGGTTGTTCTTTCCCGGCGAGGCGATCAGCGCGCGCGTCCTCGCACGCCACATCGAGCAGGACGCCGATGCGGTCGTCACGGTCGACCTCCACTCTCCGTCGACCCGGAGCGTCTTCGCGAAGCCGGCGTTCGAGGCGAGCGGCATCCCGGCGATCGCCCGACTCCTCCGGGAGCGTCCGGTCGACCTGCTGGTTTCCCCCGACAAGGGCGGCATCGAGCGGGTCCGTCGGATGGCGGAGCTCCTCGACAAGCCGTGGCTCGCCCTCGAGAAGAAGCGGATCGACAGCGAGCACGTCGAGCTCGCGCTGCCCGGCCACCTCCCGGTCGAGCTCGAGGGGAAGCACGTCATCATCGTCGACGACGTCATCTCCACCGGCGGCACGATCGTCGAGGCCGCCCGGTTGCTGAAGCGAGGCAAGGTCGGCGCGATCGCCGCCGCGTGCACCCACGGCCTGTTCCTGCGCGACGCGTTCGAGCGGATCAAGGCGACGACCGACGAGGTGTACTCGACCGACACCCTCGTCAACCCGGCCGAAAAGGCGTCGGTCGCTCCGGACATCGCCCAGATCCTCCAGCGGGAAGCGGCTTCCCGATAGCGCCGCCCGTGACGATCCCTGAGCCTCGGCCCGCGACGGAGGTCCGGCCCGACCTCTTGCTCGAACTGGTCCACTCGGTCCGGGCGACGCTCGTCGCGCGGGGAGAGTCGATCGCTTCCTCCTGGGTCGAGGAGGCCGCGCAGGACCTGAAAGCCGGACGGCAGGCGGGCTGGGTCGTCGGGACCGAGGCGATCGCCTTCGCGACCGCCCGGGGCGCCCGCCTGTTCGGCCACGTCCACGTCGAAGGAACGGACGACCGGGTCGAACGCGCGGAGACGCTGCTCGCCGTCCTGATCACGCGCCTGGACGCGAAAGTGCCTCGGCTCGAGGGTGGGGTTTCCGGGCTCACCGAGGAGGAGGAGGCCGCGCTCGCGGACCGGTTCGTCCGCGTTCCCGGCGCCGCCCTTCTGCTCCGCGCCCGGATGGAGCGGATCGTGCCTCCGGCGCTGGTCGGGAGCTCGCTCCCCGACCCCCCGGGCATCGAGCGGGTCGGCGTCCGATCGGTACCGCTCGGCGCCCTCGCGGAGCTCGACTGGCGGTCGTTCGCGGGAACCCCCGACCAGAACCTCGTCGCGGACACTCTCGCCGAGGAGCAACAGAGTGTCGCCGACATGCTCGCGGGCCGGATCGGCCGGTTCCTCGACGAAGCCTCGACCGCCCTGCTCACGCCGTCCGGCCAGCTCGTGGGAGCGGTCCTGACGAGCGAACACGACCCGAGGACCGCCGTGCTGCTCGACCTCCTGGTCGAGCCGACCGAGCGCCGAAAAGGGCTCGGCCGCTTCCTCGTCCTCTGGACCCTGCGCGCGATGACGGCGCTCGGCTACTCGACGGCCCGGCTCTGGGTGACGGAAACGAACCGCGCCGCGTGGTCCCTCTATGTCTCGCTCGGCTTCGAAGTCACCGGCCGCGCCCGGCTCTACCGCTACGTACTGCCGCCGGCGACGGTACCGGCGCAGCCGCAGACCGCCCGGTGAGGGCATCGCTCCACCATCCACGTCGGACAGGTGGGCAGGCCGGACGGGTCGCGGTTCTTCCGGGCATGGGCGAGACTCGTCTTCCTACGCTCGAGGAGCGCCGCGAGGGCGGGCAACGAGCCAAACCGGATCTGCTGCACCCGGATCCACTCGCCTTCGGACGGCACCCGTTCCATCCCCAGCACCAGCCAGCCGAGCGAGAGTCCGAGGCTCGCGCACCGAAGAGCGAGCTCGAGAACGTAGTGGGGTCGTTCCGCGACGAGTCCGCTCGCGGGCGCGGGCCGGAGCGACCGCGACGACTTGACCAGCACCGGGGCGCCTCGGAACGTCGGCACCGCTTCCGCCGGCTCGCCCGACGGGTCGTGCCGCAGCTCGTACTCGCCCGCGGGTCCGTCCTCCAGGATGGCCTGGACGGCGCTCCAGGTCTCGTCCGGTGGGCCCGTCCGTCCGAGTCCCTCGGGCTCGGCCTCCGCGTCGGGGTCGACCCCGTCGTAGTACGCCCGTCGCGGGTAGGCGAGCTCGCGGAACCGCCCGACCTCGGCCGGGGTCCACCGGCCCCCGAGCAGCATCGTGGAGATCGCCTCGGCCGCGTCGGGGTTCGGCCTCACGGCCTCGACCTGGTCGAGCACGGCGTCGCCGAGCTCCGGCTCCTCCCCCGTGCAATCGCACACGGTCTCGCGCTGGAACGGGCACCCGTGGTCGAACCACTCGCACCGCGGCAACCCTCCGGCACGACCGGCCTCGCGGGCGGTGCGGACCTGCTCGGCCCGGCGTCGCATCTCCTGCCGGATCGCTTCGAGATCTCGCAGGACGATGTCCCACACCCGGATCTCGGGGGGGGAGCGGACGGGGGCCCCTACGACCACGAGGCGCCCGTCGCGTCGGTCGACGAGGGCCCCGTACATGGCGAGTTGTTCGACGTACGCCGGTCGGCTCACGCGGGGGTCTTCGGAGATCGGCGGGACGTTCGAGGTCGACTTCAGTTCGAGCGGCCGGTCGTCCAAGATGTCGATCCGCCCGACGATCCCGTCTCTCCGGATCCGAACTTCGCGGGCGGCGGCCGGCGCCAGCCGACGGCCCAGCCACTCGTGGATCTCCCGGCCCTCGCGCAACCTCGCGCTCTCCACCTCCGTCGGCGGGATCGGGGCAATGGACCTCCAGTACGCGGGGCGCGGGTCGAGGAGGTCGGTCACGACCACGCCGCGGACCGGACAGTGGGAGCGGTACCGGGCGAGCAGTTCCGCCCCGAGCTCGGGGGCCTCCGAAGCGTCGGGGGCCAGGGCGGTGAGCTCTCCCGGGTCGTCCGACCGCATCGGGACGCCGGAGCCGCCGCGCCCTATAGCCCCCGGGGCGGCCCGTCGCGCGCTATATCCCGCGCCTCCCTCGGCCCGATGTGCCGACTCCCAGTCCGCTCGTCGTCGGCAGCGGGATCGCCGGGCTCTACGTCGCCCTCCGAGCGCGCGAGCTCGGACTCCGCCCCGTCGTCGTGACGAAGTCGCGCCTGGAAGAGTCCAACACGCGGTACGCACAGGGGGGGATCGCGGCGGCCGTCGGACCGGACGATTCTCCCGCGCTCCACCTGGTCGACACCGTACGTTCCGGGAACGGGCTGGTCGACCGGCGGGCGGCGCGCCTCCTCACCGAGGAGGCGCCCCGGCGGATCGCCGACCTGGTCCGCCTCGGGGTCCCGTTCGACACGATCGAGGGACAGGTGGCGCTCGGTCGCGAGGCCGCGCACTCCTACGCCCGGATCCTGCACGCGGGCGGCGACGCGACCGGGCTCCGGATCGAGGAGACCCTGCGCGCCCGAGCGGTCGAGGAGGGGATCGACGCCCGCGAGCGGACCGTCCTCCGCCGGCTCGAGCGCCGGGGCGGCGCCCTGGTCGCCACGCTCGCGAAGGACGATGGGACCGGCGTCGAGGAGTCCGAAGGCCGACCGGTCGTGCTCGCGACGGGCGGCGCCGGCGGGCTCTACCAGTACAGTTCCAACCCTTCAATCACGACCGGCGAGGGGATCGGACTCGCGTTTCGAGCCGGCGCCCGAGTCACCGACCTCGAGTTCGTCCAATTCCATCCGACGACGTTCTTCCACGAGGGGGCGCCGCGGTACCTGCTGACGGAGGCGCTTCGCGGCGAGGGCGCGGTCCTGCGGAACGAGGCGGGGGAGCGGTTCCTTCCCCAGTACCACCCCGCCGCCGAACTCGCGGCGAGGGACGTCGTCAGCCGGGCGATCGATCAGGAGATGCGGCGTACCGGCGCTCCCTGCGTCTGGTTGGATGCGACCGCGATCCCGAGGGACCGGCTGTTCGCGCGGTTCCCGACGATCGTGCGCTTTCTGTCGCAGTACGGTCTCGACCCATCGCGCGACCGGATCCCGGTCGCCCCGGCGGCGCATTACACGGTCGGCGGGGTCGCGACCGATCTCGATGGTCGCTCGAGCCTCTCCGACTTGTACGCCTGCGGAGAGTCGGCGGCGACGGGGGTCCACGGGGCGAACCGCCTCGCCTCGAACTCCCTGCTCGAGGGTCTCGTGTTCGGCGAGCGGGTCGCGCGTCAACTGCTCCATCCGCTCCCCGGCGGTCCACCGCCGCCCGGCCGAGAGGTCGCGGTGCCCATCCCGACGGGCCGCGGGGCCGAGCTCGATGCGGCCCGCCTCCAGACGGTCCGCGAGGTTCTCTGGGAGAAGATCGGGATCGTTCGGACCGGGTCCGGCCTTCGCTCCGCCCTCACCACGTTGAACCGGATCGCCGCCGAGGTCGAGCCGCGGACCGAGCAGGAACTCCCGAGCGCGGGGGCCAACGCGGTTCTGACCGCCCGGCTGATCGCGACGGCGGCGGGTGCTCGGACGGAGAGCCGCGGCGCGCATTGGCGGAGCGACTTCCCCCGGCCCGACCCCGCCTGGCGGCTCCACTTAGGTCTGGTCCGTGGCCCGACGGCTCCGTCGCCCGCCGTCCGGCGAACCCGAGCCCCCCCACCGGGCCCTCGGTCCCGCGCTCGGCGGCCCCCTCGCGCGGGACCCGGGTGACCCGCCGAGCCTCGTCCGTACGGGTCGCGCCGCCAGCAACATTATCCTCGGGTTCGGCTCGTCGGCGCCGTGGACCTTCGGCCTTCGGACGCGGACCAAGCCCTCCGGGACGCCGTCCGGAAGTTCGTCGCGAAAGAGGTGCGCCCGATCGCCGCGAAGATGGACCGGGAGGACTGGTTCCCGCGCGACGTGTTCCGAAAGCTCGGCGACGCCGGCTTCCTGGGCGTCACGGTACCGGACCAGTACGGGGGCCTCGGCCTCCCGTACACGGCGCAGGCGATCGTCCTCGAGGAGATCGCCCGCTCGAGCCCCGCCTTGGCGCTGAGCGTCGGAGCCCACTCGAACCTGTGCGCGGACAACCTCGCCCGAAACGGCTCGGACGACCAACGGTCGCGGTACCTGCCGGCGCTCGTGACCGGGGAGAAGGTCGGCGCCCTCGCCCTGACCGAGCCGGGC
>DASYOF010000022.1:0-4141 GCA_036007995.1 Thermoplasmata archaeon | reverse complement strand
GGCTTCTTCGCGGGAGCCGGGCGGGCCTTGGGTCGTGACGCCGGCGTCGGGCGGCGGGCCGGTTTCGATTTGGACGCCATCTCGGCGAGGCCTCGATTTCGCCCCCACCAGCCCCCCCTATTTAGAGGTATGGAACTCGCGCTCGACGGGAGAACGTCCGAACGCCTGGAGGGCGAAGATAATCCGCCGGACCCCGCTCGCCTCCCCCGAGGCTGGGCTTCCCGAGCCTCCGGGACAGCATGGACCGCGCGGACCTCGCTTGGCTCGGCTCGGCGATCCTCCTGCTCGTCTTCGTCGCGCTCGAGCCGCTCGGGATGTTCCCGGTGTTCGGCAGCGACACCGGCGAATACTACAATTTGACCTCGGTGCTGTCTTCGACCGGCCACCTCCCCGGCCTGCACGCATACGCCGGGTGGGGATTCGCTTACAACGAGTTCCCCGGTCTCTTCGAGCTTTCGGCGGCCACGGCCGGGGCCACCGGCGTCGGTGTCCTCTCCGCCCTCCAGCTCGTCGCGCCGATCCTCGCCGCGCTCGCGGTCGTTCCGCTGTTCCTCCTGTTCCGTCGCCTGGTACCGAACGACACGGTCGCGATCCTCGGCGCGACGCTCGGCGCCGTGTTCATGCCACGGATGTTCTCGGTCGCGCATCCGGCCCCGCTCGCGCTCGGCGACTTCCTCGTCATTGGGGCACTCTGGATGTTCCTCGAGAGCCGGCGGGACGTCCGATGGTACCTCCCCCTCTCCCTCACGGTTGCCGCGCTGCTCTTCACCCACCACCTGTCGACGTACTTTTTCGTCGTCAGCGCGCTCGGCCTCGTCGTCCTCACCGAGCTCGTTTGGCCGAGGCGGTGGAGCGTCCGGTTCCCGATCCGCGAATTGGGATTCCTCTTCGTCCTGCTGACCGGGGCGCTCGCGTTCTGGTTCGGTCTCGGCGCGTTCCAATCGATCGTCAGCGCGCCGGTCCACGGCGTGACCCTCTCCTTCCCCCTCGTCGAAGGGGCGGTGGTCGTCGGCTTCCTCGCCGTGGCGGCCCTGATGGCGTTGCGCCGCCGGACGCTCACGGCCCCCCAGTTCCACGTTCGGTTCCCCACCGATGGCTCGGTCCTTCGCGACTCGGCGATCCTCCTCGTGGGGATCTACGGCGGACTCGCTCTGCTCGTGGTGTTCCCGCTCCCCGGCACGATGGGGCAACGTACGACGATCGCCGCCCTCGCGTTCTTCGCACCGCTCCTCCTCGCGATCGTCGGCGGGTCCGGCTCGCGACGTCTGCTCTCCTTCTCGCGCGACGGACCGCTCCTTCTGATGTGGCTGGCGGCGGTGGGGATCTCGGCGATCCTCGCCCTCGCGATCGGGAACGCGACGATCTCGCCGGCCCGACACGCCGAGTATCTCGTACTCCCGCTCGGCCTCGTCATCGCGGTGTCCCTCGGTCGCCTCGTCGGATTGGCGGAGGACCGACGCGGACGACCGGCGGCGATCTCGGTGGCGGTCGCGATCGTCGTCCTCGTCGCCGCCAATGCCGCGATCGCCTACCCGCCGCCCGCGCTGTTCGGCGGATTCCAGGAAGGTCTGACGAACGGCGACGCCACGGTGTGGATGTGGACCGGGATCGCGGTCCCGACCGGGGCCGTCGTCGCGAGCGACCACCCCGTGAGCTCGATGGTGTTCGGCTTCGACGGCAATTCGGCCACGTGGGATTCGACCCCGGCGCTGTTCACGGGCACGAGCTGGCCCGAGGCGCTCGCCGAACTGCAGAATTCCGACGCGCCGCATCCGCCCCATGACTCTCCCATCGACGTCGTGATCATCGACGAGACCATGCGAACGACTGGGGTCCCGCTGAATCCGAACGAACTCGCCGCTCCGATGAGTGCCAACGCGACCGCGTGGTTCTCCACGGGGCCGTTTGTGCCCGTCTACGAGAACGGGGGCACGACCGTCTACTGGGTCGACTTCGCGGCCGCGCCGCCGGCGTGAAACGGCCGCCGACTCCCGTCCCGTCGCCACTCGATCAGCGGCGTCGCCGTCGACGATCGGAGCAACTCGAGGTCGGACTCGGCGAATCGGAGCTTCGCCAGCTTGCGCTCCCGCGCCTCGGGGTCCGTCTCGACGACTTTCGCAAAGTCGAACCCCCAGAGCAGGACTTCCGTGGCGCCGCAGTGGTCCGCCAAGAACGCCGCCCGCTCCCCATCCGTGAACCCCCCGACGTCGAGCAGGCTGTCGTCCGGCGGGCCGGCCCACGACCCCGCGAGTTCGCCGGTAAACTCCGGGACCCACTGCAGGAGCGCGGCGGTGTTGTCGCCGTGGGCGTGGATCACGACGAGCGCGCCGCGCGCGTTGGCGGTGACTTCCGATGCGACCGGCCCGTCGAGGTCGGTGACGACGAGCTCCGGGACGACGCCGGCGGAAAGACACCGCTCGGTCGCCCCGTCGGCCGCGAGAACCACGCGGCCGGCGGGTGCGGCGGGCAGTCGGTCGAGCGGGGGAGCTCCGGCGTCCGGAGCGAGTCCGACGATGATCGCCTGGCGTCCGGAAATCCGGGCCCGGCAGCGCCCAAGGGGATCACGACAAGCATCCTCGGGAAGCAAATCCCGCAGCACGGCCGCCGCCGCCCGTTCCCGGGCGCGGGGGAAGCCGAACGCCCTCGCGATGCGATCGTACTGGGGCTCCCAACGGTCGAATTGCACGGTTCCGGGGCCCCGACGCGCCCCACCGAACCGGAACGCTTTATAATGGGACCACTGCTCGCGCTCGTCGAGGACGCCCCAAATGCGACCACTCGCGCAGGAGATCCTTGCGCACCTTCCGAACGAATCCAAGCGAACCCCCGAGACGCGCCCTCCCCCGAGCAACGACGACGCGGAGCTCGAGGCCGTTCTCGCCTCGCTGAAGACCAACATCAAGGTCGTCGGTTGCGGCGGCGGCGGCTGCAACACCATCAACCGGCTCGCCGAGGAAGGTCTCGCGGGCGCGGACATGATCGCCTGCAACACCGACGCGCAGCACCTCCTCGCCATTCACGCGCCGAAGAAGATTCTCCTCGGCCGACGGCTCACCCGCGGGCTCGGCGCCGGCGCCCTCCCCCAGATCGGCGAGCAGGCGGCCCACGAGGCCGAGGACGAGCTGAAGAAGGCGCTCGCCGACTCGGACATGGTGTTCATCACCCTCGGGCTGGGCGGCGGCACCGGCACCGGTTCCGCGCCCGTCGTCAGTCAGGCGGCGAAAGACGCGAACGGGGGCAACCCGCTCACCATCGCGGTCTGCACGCTCCCGTTCGCCTCCGAGGGTCTCGTCCGGAGCGAGAACGCGATGTGGGGCCTCGAGCGCCTCCGTTCGACGATCGACACGGTGATCACGATCCCCAACGACCGGCTCCTCGAGCTCGTCCCCCGGCTGCCGATTCAGACCGCCTTCAAGGTCGCGGACTCGGTCCTGGCGCGGGCGATCCGCGGGATCACGGAGATCATCACGCGGCCCGGCCTCGTCAATCTCGACTTCAACGACCTCCGGACGATCATGAAGGGCGGCGGCGTCGCCCTCATCGGCATCGGCGAGTCCGAGAGCGAGAATCGCGCTGAGGACGCGGTCCTCGAGGCGATCAACTCCCCGCTCCTGAAGGTCGATATCGGCGGGGCGACCGGCGCGCTCATCAACGTCACCGGCGGCCCGGACATGACGGTCAGCGAGGCCCAGAAGGCGGCCGAGGTCGTGCAGAAGACGATCTCGCCGACCGCCCGCATCATCTGGGGCGCCGCCGTCGACCCGACGATGCAGAGCACGATCCGCGTCATGCTGGTGGTCACCGGAGTTAAATCCCCCCAGATTTTCGCAGGCCCCTCGGCCGGCGGCCCGCCGGCCCGGAAATCCGGGCCCGAGCTCGACGTCGTCCGCTAGGCAGATCATGGCGTTCCTCGACCGCGCCCGCAAGGTGCAGGACAACTTCGACGGCCGGCTCCGCGGAGTGGGCCACGGGAAGTTCGGCCGGGTCCTCCGGATGGCCCGGAAACCGGCGGTCGACGAGTACGTCCGGGTCCTCGAAGTGACGTGGATCGGCGCGGTGCTGATCGGCGCCATCGGGTTCTCGATCTACATCTTCTTCACGCAGATCGGCCCGTGGCTCTGGGCGAATTACTTCTCGAACC
>DASYOF010000021.1:0-4388 GCA_036007995.1 Thermoplasmata archaeon | reverse complement strand
GAGGTGGCCGTCGGCGACGAGGCCCACCGAGACCAGGTGCACGGCGACGTCCCGGCCGACGACCGCGGTGTGGACGGCCGCCTCGACCGCCGCGATCCGCTCCCGCGCTGTCTCGCCGTTCACGCCGAGCGACGCTCCCCTACCGGCCCGAGCTTGGCGGGGGTATAACTGCCCGCCGGGGCGGACCCGCTGTTCCCCGGCCGTAACGGTTGCGCGTCACGGTAGGCCGACCGGCCCTCTCGGCGTCCTGACCTGGCCGGGGCTGTCGGACACCGGGGTTGTCCTCACATCATCCCATGCGGACGACCCGTCCGCGTGCGGTCCAGAGGGACCCTTCGTCGGTGCTCGGACGGCGCAAGCCGTCGAACTCGTCAGTGGGGCGCCCATCATAGCGTTTGGGCCGGGACCGAGCGCTCCCGGGCCGACTCCACGAACGCCCAGGCGAGGAGGCCGAACGCCGCGACGATGGCGACCGCCGCGGCCCCCACGTCGGCCTGCGCCGCGGGCAGGGCGAAGGCGGCGAGCAAAGCCACGGCGACGCAGAGCCCGGGTAGGGCGAGCCCCCCGAACGGGTCCGGCCCACGGAGGCTCTCCCGGGGCGTCTCGGCGCCCCACAGGAGGAGGGCGAGGCCGGTCGACCCCGCGAGCGCCCCTACCAGGAGCGACGGGTGGGCCCACACCGCGATCACGCCCACCGCCCCGAGGACGGGGAGGAGCCCGTACTCCGGAGCGAGGGGGCCGCCCCGGCCCCGCAGCCAAAGCGTCAGGATCGCGGCGACGACCGGCACGCCGACGGCGACCGCGATGGGCACGCCACCGACCAGTCCCAGCATCGCCGCGAGGACGACCGTCGAGCCCGCCCCGCGTGCGGATCGCGAATCGAACCCGACCGGGGTCCGGGAACCCATCGCGTTCACGAGCCGGACCTCCGGCCCGGGGGCCGAGCGAAGAAGCTCGTCAGGGCGGTGAGCGACCAGTAGTCGTCCCAGTCCACGACGGGGGCCTCGGACCAGGCGTCCGCGACCCTTCGCCGTCGTACGAGATGGAGCAGCCGGAGGGCTCGCCCGTCGTCCTCGGTCGGCGGACCGGCCGGTCGGGCGAGGAGCGTGACCGGCGAGGGGCTGAGGACGAACGTCGGGTACCCGCGACGGCGGAGGTGGGGCAACACCAGCGTCGAATCGTCGTCCGCGAGAGGGGAGATCAGGGCGGTCGTGACCCCGGGCGGGAAGTACCGGCGCAGCGAGACGGCGAGCCGTTCGGACGGTCCGGCGACGTCCCCGACCGTGGCCGACTGGAGGGCGCGGAGGATCCGGTACCGCTGGCGGCGGCCCGAGCCGAGAGGGATCGCCGTGAGGAACTCCGAGTAGAGCGCGAGCCCGACCCGGGCCTTCTGCTCGAGGAACGATTGGGCGAGGCCGTAGGCGCCGGCGCACGCCACGGAGGCGAGCCGGGCATCGACCTCGGGCCCGAGCGAGCTCGGTCGGAGGTCGAGGACGATCAGGAGGTCGCCGGTCCGTTCGACCCGGAAATCGTTCGCGAGCACCCGGCCCGCGCGGGCCGTCGCCGACCAGTTGACCTGTCGGAGGGTATCGCCCGGGCCGTACGGCCGGAGCCCGAAGAACTCGCCGGACGGTCCGAGCTGCCGGGCCCGGACCTCGCCGGGGAGCGGGGTCGTTCTCCGGAGCGGCGCGCGGGCCGCCCGGGCGAGCTCCGGTGGGAACCGCTGGACGCGGACCACCTCCCCCTCGACCGCCGCGTCGCGCTCGACGAGACCGAGCGGGTCCCGCCAGACGACCGCGGGGCGCGCCACCGAAACGAGGCACGGGTAGGGCGCCGCCCAGTGGAGCCGGAACTCGATACCGTCGGGGGTTCTCTCGACCTCCGGGGGGGCCCGTTCGACGAGCGGCTCCGGCCGGTAGAAGATCGGGAGCACCCCCGGAACGCCCCGGTCGGCCGTCCGCCGGAGCTGCCCCACGATCTCCACCTCGTCGCGACTGCCGTCGACCGACCACGTGACCCGGTAGGTGCCCGTGCCCCGCGCCGCACCCAGCCCGGCCGCGACCGGACCGAACAGGAGCGGAACGGCGAGGATCAGCGGCACCGAATCGTGGGCGGCGATCGCCGCGACGGCGAGCGCGGCGCCCGTGACGAGAAAGACGAGCGCGCGGGGCCGGAACCGGACCGGCGTCTCGGGCGGTTCGGCCGCGCTCACGTCTCCTGCTCGAGGCGTGTCAAGCGTTGGTCGAGCCACGCGCGGAACGCCGCCGGGTCCGAGGCCACGAGGCGGCGCTCCTCCTCTGGGTCGAGCCGGCGCAGCGTCGCGCCGGTCGTGCCCTGCTCCAGGCTGACCACGGAAGCGATGATCGCCTGGCGACCGAGCGGTCCGGACCGGAACGCCTCCCGGAGGAGCACGAGCGACGAGCCGACGGGGTCGTCCGGGGCTGTCGGGCCCCGATGCCGGACCGCCGGCGAGACAAGGAGCAGGACCCCAGCCCCGGCGAGGGCCGCCCCCGTGGCGGCGAGCGCCGTGCCCACCCCGGGTTCCACGGTCGCCGCGATTGCCGCCGCCGCGAGGATCCCTCCGAGGACGAGCAGCGCGAGCCCGGCCGGCTCCTCCCTCATGGGGGTGGTCTCCGGTCGATGGCGGCCAGCACACGCTCCAGAGCCGCCCGGGCGCGCTCGGAATCTCCGCGGCCCATCGGGTGGACGGAGTACCGGGCCTCCTCGAACAAGCGGGTCAGCTCCTCGGCCGCCCCGTTCGAGATGTGCCAACGCGCAACGACGGACGATTGGACCTCGCGCGCGGTCCGGCTCCCCGTCTCGACGAGGTGGGCGTCTACCGTGGTCAGGAGCCGGCCGTACAGGGCCACGATGAGCGCCCGCGGGTCCGCGTTCGGGTCCGACTCAAGCTCGGCGAGCGTCGCGACGATGGCGGCCCGAGCCGCGTCGGCCTCCGACGGGGCGAGGACGACCGCCGGCTTCCGGCCCGAGAGCGCGAGCGCGAGCGGAACCGCGACGAACACCGCCACGATGGCGACGCCGATCACGAGCGCGTAGGCGACCCAACCGGGGAACGTCTCGGCGCCGACCGTGAAGTTCGAGGGCGAGGCGTTCAGCGGCTTCCCCGTCGGGGGGGGCATCGAGCCGTTCGAGTTCCCCCCGGGGCCGGTCGGCACGAGCGGGGCCGGGGAACCGCCCCCCACGAAATGGACCGCGACGAGGAATCCCAGGACCAGGAGGAGGCCGACGGCCCACACCATCACAGGTCCCTTCGCGAACTGGGCGCCGGACGGGTCCCGGATGCGCTGGATCACCCGGTAGACGACCCAGACCACCACGAGCCCGATGACGATGTTCCCGAACACCTCGAGCTCCCAGTACGAGACGAACCCGCCCGGCGTGTGCGTGAGGTTCGTCGGGGTGGGAGGCACGCCGGACAGGAGCGCGGCCGCGACCCCGAACAGGAGGGCGGCGAGGACGACGAACAGCAGCACCGGAGGGAGCCGGTGGGCCGGCCGGGACGGGGCGTCCACCGAACGACGAGCCCCTGGTCCCATATCCGCATTTCACGGCCGCGGCCGCGGCACCTCGGGGCGCCCGGAGACGCTCAGGTGGGCGGCGCCGGGCGGCGGAGGAAGTAGACGCTCCGCCGCTCATGCTCCGGGGCGATCACCGCGAAATCGTCGACCGAGTACCCCAGGTCGAACGCCGCTCGGAAGGCGTCCCGGACCGCGTGGCGCCAGGTACGCAGGTTCTTCGGCGAGTGCTCCCGGACCAGGCCGAGGTCGAACGGGATCTCGAGGCTGGCGGACGGGAGCGCCGGCTCCTGGACGCTCGCGGGGACCCGGAGGCCGTGCTCGTCGAGGTCGGTCTCGACGAGCGGCGTCGACTCGGCGAACCGGCGTTCGTCGGCCGTCCGGTCGGGGGCCTTCGCCTCCAGGCGGGCCACGACCGTCGGGTCCTGCAGCTTCCAGACCGCCCGGACCCGATCGGTCTCGAGCTCGTCGGCCCCTTCCTCCCCGAGGCGGCCGTAGTAGTGCACGAGGTACTTGTCCGGCACCGCGCCGAGCCGATGGACGAACAGGAACGCGTTGCGGCTCTGCAAGGGGTCGAACGTCCACCGGATCTCGTCGAGTCCCTGGCGCAGGAGTTCGTCGCGCTGGTGGGTCTTCAACCGGTAGCCTAGCCGGTGGTTCTGGTACTCCGGCCGGACGGCGGTGCGCTGGGAGTAGAGGTACAGCTTCTCGCCGTCCCACCCGAGGAACCCCAAGGCGAAGCCGGCGAGGTAGATCTCGGCGAACGCGCCGACGACGAGCCCACCGTTGTCCTGGACCGCCCGTTGGACGGTGGTCGGGACCGGCGGCTCGCCGATCCCGCCGGCGGCGGCC
>DASYOF010000020.1:0-3149 GCA_036007995.1 Thermoplasmata archaeon | reverse complement strand
GCCGCACCGCCCGTGCCGACCACGAGCGCTTCCCGTCCGTCCCATCGACCGGAGCTCCGAAGCTCGCGGGCCCTCCGGGCGACGGCCGAGGCGTCGGTGAGGTCGGCCCGGATTCGGCCGTCCCGGAACGTGAGGGTGTTGGCGACCCGGGTCGAGCGGACCGATTCCGATCGCTCGTCCGCGGCGGTCGCCGCGGCGATCTTCCACGGGTGGGTGACGCTCCAGCCGGCCCATCGGCCGTCCCGACCGGTCGTCAGCGCCTGGTCGAACTCACGCGGCTCGGCGATCTCGACCGGGACGAACGCCGCGCGGTGGCGGTGGGCGCGGATCCACCGAGTGTGAATCCGGGGCGAGAGCGAATGGCCGAGAGGGCGACCAACGACCGCGTATCCGCGGGGCGGGGATCGGGACCAGGCCCGACGGAGCTCGTCGGCGGGCACCTGACTGGGTTCGACCGCGGGGGAATTCCCGTCGGCCGGAAGGGCCGCGAAGACGAGAGGCTGGCCTAGCGCGGAGCCCCACAACCGGGCGACCGGACCGGAGGGGCCGGTGGTCGTGACGATCGTCCGGCCGTCGGACCAGCGCCCATACCGGGGCACGAGGCCTTCGAGGAACCCTCCGACGGAGAGGGGGAGGACCGCTTTCACGAACGCGCAGGACTTGGGGGCGTCGGTGAGGAACCGTTCGACGTCGGCGACGCTCGAACCCGCGCGGAAATGGCGGGAGCCGATCCAGGGCGGGCCGTTCCCGATTCCCTCCGTCGGGCGGTCTCGCGCCAGCTCCGCATCGAGCAGCGCGAACGGCATCGTCGCGAGACGGCCCAGCCACTCGGCTCGGACCTGGGGATCGTCGGGCCCTTCTCCGCCCTCCGACGCGGATCGAATCGTGCCGATCAGGGGCAGCGGCGAGGGAAACAGCTCCGCCGCGCGCGCTCGTTCGCCGCCCTCCCACCGGTCGAATCGGACCTCGGCGAAGTCGGCCCCGGCGTCGCGCGCGATGAGGACCTCCCGTAGGGCCTGCTCCAGCGACCGGGCCGGTAGGGTGACCGCGATCCGGGTCCGGCGTCTCATCGTTCCTCGATCGATTCGGTTACGGGTTCCCCGAGATGCCGGCCGGGCGTCAAGGCGACGGCGAGCACTTTCGTCCCGGCGACGAGCTCGGTGATCGGCACCGGCCCGGCGCGGGTGGCGAGGCGCACGGTTTCGGCCTCTTGGAGAAAAATGGTGGAGGTCGTCCCGGCCGACTCGATCTCGACGAGGATCGTCGGCCGGCGTTCGGTCTTGCGGCGACCGAGCCGAACCCCCCGGCTGCGACCCTCGGTGTCGATGGCGAGGAGCTCCTCCCCGGGTTCGACCTCCGAGAGGTAGCGGGTCGTGCCGTCGGCCATGAGGACGTAGGAATGGGCCGGCCCGGCGTTCACCCGGAACGGTCTCGGCCGGGAAAACCGGGATCCCTCGGCTTCGCTGAGGACGAGGAACAGGGTGGCCGCACGGCTCCCGATCGCGAACCCCTCGGAGCCCCGCAGGAGGGAGGTGGTATCGAGAAGGACCCGATCGGCGAGGCCGACGGGGCGTAGCCGCCGAACGGTCGCGTCGGTCCAGACGACCGTCGGCCGTTCCTGGTGATCGAGCAGGGTCTCGAGCGCATCGACGTCGTGCGGCGAGGCCACGTCGACCACCACGACATCGGCGCCGTGTTCCAGGGCGCCGAGGAATCCGGAAACGTCGGCGAGACGGGAGGTCTCGACCCAGAGCTCGAACTGACCGCGGCGACCGGCCACGGCGGTCTCGAGGGGGATCACCCGGTCGGCCGCCCATTCGATGGCAACGGCGCCGCCCGCGCGGGCCAGGGCGATCGCCGCGTCGAGTTCGGACGGCGTCGTCACGCGTCGACGGGGCACCCGCGGCCCGTCCACCGGTTCGAACCCGCTGTCGTCCGACCCTATGCGCTCCGCCTCGGGAGGAAGCTCGAGATCCGGCGCTGCGACAAACCGGTGGAACCCCCGACGGTGCGCGTACCGGATCGTGGCGAGGACGTCCGTCCGCTCCGGGGCCGTCGGCCGGACGACGATGCGTTCGAACACCACGACCGACCCCCGGGTCAGCCCGCCCCGTGGAGGAGGCGGGCGACCTCGGTCGCCAGGGGTAGCAGCGGGCGACGCTGGAACAAGTTGCGGCCGATGCAGATGCCGGCGGCCCCGGCCGAGGCGGTCGCACGGACGACGTCGAGAAACGCCGCGTCGTCGTGGACCTTCGCCCCGCCACCGAGCAGGACCGGCACCGGGGTCGTCTGCGTGAGTCGCCCAAGTTCCTCGGCGCTCCCCGGCCAGCCGGTCTTGACGATGTCCGCCCCGAGGTCGGCGGCGGCCCGGCACGCATGCCGCAGCTCCTCCGCGCTGACCGCGCCTTCCGGTTTCTTCACGTAGGCCATGCACAGCAGCGGCAGCCCCATCGTGCGGCAGCCGTCGACGGCCACGCCGAGGTCCCGGAGCATGTCCCCCTCGTCTCGGGTCCCGAAGTTCACCTGGACGCTCATGAGGTCCGCCCCGAGGGCGACCGCCTCGGCCGCGGTTCCGACGAGCACCTTTCGGTCCGCCGCCGGGCCGAGGCCCGTCGAGGCGGACATGTGGACGCCCAGCAACGTCGGGGGCCGGAGAATCGGCGCGACCTCGCGCACCGCACCCTTGGTCACGATGAGCAGGTCGGCGCTCGCGTCCTGCAGGATCTGCACGAGCGGGCCGGTGGCTTCCAGGCCGTCGATCGGACCCATCGACACCGAGTGGTCGAGCGGTACCGAGAACAGCCGTCGCGAAGGCCCGGGGAACAGCCGCCGGAGGCGGATCGCCGTACCGGAGCTCATCGCCGTCGTGCCGCGGTCCCGGCCGGCGATGTCGACGTCACGCCGCGGACCGGGTGGCGCTGCTCTCCGCCGCGACCACGCCGTCGACCAGCAGGGCGTGGAGGGAGAATCCGCGCAGCATCGTGTCCCACATCTGGTGCCGGATCTCCGGGGTCGACGCGTGGGCGGCGACCATTTCGCCGACGAAGCGCGAATGCTCCTCGTCGGCGGTCACGTGGAGCCGGTAGTACTCGAGCGCCTCCTCGGGGACGTGGTAGTGCTTGGAGAATGCGGGGTAGAGACGCTGGCAG
>DASYOF010000019.1:0-2925 GCA_036007995.1 Thermoplasmata archaeon | reverse complement strand
TGTTCACCGACTGCACGTTCGAGAAGGTCGTCTTCACCGCACCGGGGATCGTCAACCCCAAGGTCCCGATCGCCGGCTACGCCAACGCCCGGAACTCGTTCGTCGACTGCACGTTCCTCGACTACGCCCCGAGCATCGTTTACCAGCACGGCCGAGGGCTCGTCTTCGAGCGCAACCGGGTGATCGCGTCGGACCGGCCGCCGCCGGTGATGTACTCGAACCTGTTCTGCCCGCTCGGCGACCTCTCGTTCCGCGGGAACGAGATGAACTTCCCGCCCGGCGGCCCGCTGATGAAGGGGGCGACCGGCATCCTCGTCGGGGCGAGCGGCCCCCCGAGCGCCGGCCAGGAGTTCTCCAACTGGCACATCTCCGACAACCGGTTCCTCGACGCGGACAAGCCCGGCTACACGCTCGACACGATCGTCGACCTCGAGGCCGGCCGTGGTTCGATGCACGACATCTGGGTCGAGCGCAACGTCTGCTACAACGGCAAGATCGACTGCAACACCGGCGACAACGTCTGGATCACGGACAACCGCTGGCGGATCACGAAGACGAGCGCCGGAGAGAAGCAGATGCAGTCGTCGATGCTCTACATCATCGCGACCGGCGCCTCGGCGCTCGGCTCGGTCCACGTCGAGCGGAACGTCTACGTCCAGGAGCCGACCGCGCTCCCGACCGTCAAGGCCCAGGCGGTGTTCGTCCAGCCCCAGGTCCACATCCGCGAGCTCGTGATCCAGGGGAACACGTTCGTGGTGAACGGGGCGGGCGCGCCGCCAGTCCCCGCCGGCGTCATCGGCGTCCACCTCAAGCCCGAAGCGAACCCCGGCGTCAACATCGACCGGCTCGAGATCGCGGAGAACGTCTTCGGCTTCACCTCGCCCCCGACGAACCCCGGACCGCTCATCGCGCTCAACCATGCGTCGCCGAAGCCGGGCTTCGGCGTCGGGACCGTCGTGATCCGCGGCAACCGGCTCCTCGGCGGCACGACCCTCGACGGGGTTCCGCCGCTCGCCCAGGGACGGCTGATCGGCGCGTTCGTCCGGGTCGGGTTCGCGGGCCACGCGATCACAGTCGCCGACCTCGAGGTCACGGGGAACACCGCGCCGCCCGGCAGCCTCGGCGGCAAGTTCTTCGCCTCCCCCCCGCAGGGTCCGACGATCCAGCACTCCCGCATCGAGGGCAACACCCCCGGCTAGCTCCAAACCGTCGACTCCTAGCGATCCGATAGCGCCGGAACCGAGGTCGTCGGACGGTGCGCTCGTCGAGCGGCGGCGACGACCGCGAGCGCTCGGACCGTCGGCTGGACATCGTGGGCCCGGATCAGCTCGGCGCCGCGGACAGCTGCGAGGACCGCGGCGGCGACGCTCGCGTCGACGCGGTCGTGGACCGGCCGACCGCCGGTCACGGCGCCCAGGAACGATTTGCGGGACGCGCCCACCACGACCGGGTACCCGAGCGACCGGAACTCCCCGACATGCTCGAGCAGCTCGAGGCTCTGCTCCGCCGACTTGCCGAAGCCGAGACCCGGGTCGACGAGGAGCTGCGATGGCGCGACGCCGTCGGCGATCGCCTGCTCCGTCGCGGCGGCGAGCGCCCCGTACACCTCGTCCCGAACGTCGTCGTACACCGTGTTCGTCTGCATGGTCGTCGGGTCCCCCCGCATGTGGAGGACGACGACCGGCGCCCCCGTCCGGGCCACGACCCGTCGCATCTCGGGGTCCCGGAGCCCGCCGACGTCGTTCACCCAGTCGGCGCCGGCGTCGAGCGCCTTCGCGGCGACCTCCGGGTGGCGGGTATCGACCGAGACCGGAACTTCGAGTTGGCCGTGAAGCCCGGCGAGGACGGGCTCGAGACGCTTCCACTCGGCCTCGGGGGTGACCTCGGCGGCGCCGGGGCGGGTCGACTCGGCCCCGACGTCGAGGACGACCGCTCCCTCGGCGACCAATTGCTTCGCATGAGCGATCGCGTCGGCGGGGGCCAGGAATCGGCCGCCGTCGGAGAACGAATCCGGCGTGACGTTGACGACCCCCATCACCTTTGGATACCCGCCGAGCACGACGGAGTGGTGCGGACCCTGGATCGTGCGCGAGCCTCGGTGGCCGAAGTTCGCGATCGCGGCCGCGACGGCCCGGCCGATGTCGGGGAGTTCGAACGGCTGACGGTCGAGTTGGGCCGGGAGCTGCCCGAACTGGCCGAGGGTCCCCTCGAGCACGACCGCGGAAGGCGGGGCTGGCCGGCGGACCGTCTCGAGACCCGGCGTGACCTCACCCCCGAGCGAGTGGAATTCCTGGTGGAGGAGCGACGCCGCCTCCCCAACGACGTCGTCGAGCCGGACGAGGATCGTCCGGCCGGATTGAGCGGTCCGACCGACCCGCGTAGAGTCGGCTTCCGCTCGCTCGAGCTCCCGAACCACCCCGTCGAGGTCGTCGACCTGGAGGACGCGGACGCGGTGCCGCGCGAGGACGGCTCGGACCGCCGTCGCGTCCGAACCGGCCACGGCGGGCGAGACGGAGGGGACAGGAAAACGTCGACGACCGCCGGCGTCTTGAGCGGGTGGCCGGTCGGACGGGAGTGCCCTCGGGTCCTGTCGGACGCCTCGTCGCCTTGGAAGGCCCCTCGGCCGTGGGCAAGACCACGATCGGTCGCGCGGTCGCGGCCGCTCTCGGGTTCGTGTTCCTCCCCGAAGCGGGGACCCTCGCCCGGCCCTCGCCGACGCTCGAGTTTGGCTCTCCCAGCGAACTGCTCGCGATCGAACTCGAACTCCTCGCCTCCGAGCGACGACGGGGGCGGGCGGTTCGACGACTTCGACGGGACGGGGTCGACGTCCTCCTCGACACGTCCCCGGTCGGTCCCGCGACGTACACGATGGGGGTCGCGAGGCTCCGGCCGGAGTACCGGACGGTGGCCGAACGGGTCGTCGAC
>DASYOF010000018.1:0-2521 GCA_036007995.1 Thermoplasmata archaeon | reverse complement strand
AAATATCCTCAAGCAGTCGTTCCGGTTCGAGGCGTTCGGGACGCTCGGGCCGGACGCGGCCCGGGAATATGCGTGAACGCGGGCCCTCGGGGCCGAACGTCGGCCGCGGGAGCCCCCCCGGGTTATCCGGGTCGCTCCGATGCGCCTTCCTCGAAACCCTGATACCCCATTCCCCGCGTGGCAGCGCCCCATGACCGCTCCCGGGCCTTCCCTCCACGGTCGTCTGGGGGGCGGAGCCCTCGTCGCGGCCGCGGTCCTCCTCGCCCTGACCCTCGCGTTGCCGGTCACCGCGGTCACGGCGGCGGCCACCGCCGCCCCCGGTTCGCTCTCGCACCCCGCTCCGGCGCTCGTCACCGGGGCGGGGATTCCCTCCGCGACCCCGGTCTGGCCCACCGGCCCCGGGAGCCGGCCCCTGAGCGCCTCCTCGGCCTCGGATTGGCCGGAGCTTCACCAGGACCCTCAGCTGACCGGCGGGGCCCGCTCGAGCTCGCTCTCGACGGCGAACACCCCCGGTCTCGGGGTCGCCTGGGACGCCGATCTGTACGGCGCGGCGCTCGACTCGCCCGTCGTGGCGTACGACCCGCTCCTCCACGAGAGCGTGGCGTACATCGGCACGGAATCCGGGGGCGTGCTCGCCCTGAACGCCGCCACTGGGCAGAACGTCTGGGGCGCCTGGCTCGGCTCCCCGGTGCTCTCCTCGCCCGCCGTCCACGGCGACTCGCTGTTCGTCGCCACGTCCCGGAGCCCGGCGTTGTACCGACTGAACGCGACCACGGGGGCCGAGATCTGCTCGTACGTCGCGCCCGAGTCCATCGCCGGTTCCCCCACCGTGTTCACGGCGAGCGGCCGCACACCCACCGTCTTCGTCGGCACCGAGGACACGAACACCCATTCCGGTCCGTTGCTGGCCGTGAACGCCTCGACGTGCGCGCTCGAGTGGCAGTTCACCGGCTACCCTCAGCTCGCCGGGAGCTGGGACCCGGTCGCGGCGACGGTGAACCGGACCGGCGCGCCGCTGGTGCTCTTTGGGACGGCGGACCCGGACGCCTCCGTCTACGCCCTGAACGCCAGCACGGGTCGCGAGGTCTGGAGGTTCCATACCCACAATCCCCCGCCCGGGGTGTACGATGTCGGCGCCGGGGTGACGATCTCCCCTCCCGGGGCGAACGGCTTCCGGGACGGGGTCGCCTACGTTCCGAACAAGTTCGGGATCATGTATGCCCTCGACCTGTCCACGGGCGCCCTGCTGTGGAAGACCAACTTCAACCAACTGGCCAAGGTCACGGAGGGAGGCCGATCCACGGCCGCCCTCTCCGGGGAGAACCTGGTCTTCGGGTACAACGGCGGCCTGTTCGACCTGAACGCGAGCACCGGGGTCCGGATCTGGAAGTACGCGCTCCCGTCCGGCGCCGAGGTGATCTCCTCGCCGGCGATCGCCGGGCAAGGTTCCACCGCGATCGTCGTCGCGGGGGACGTGGCCGGCGGCGTCGAGGTCGTGGCGCTCCGCAACGGCACGCCGCTGTACCAGTACACCACCGGGGGATACATCACGGCCTCGCCGGCGGTCGATGGCCGGAACATGTTGATCGCCTCCACCGACGGCTTCCTGTACGACTTCGCACCGGGCGGGGGGAACGCGCGCCGCTTGCCGTCCACCACCGTGCTCTCGCCCGCCAATGGCGTCCTGCTTCCCCACCCGAGCGGACCGGTCGTGATCCGGGGGACCGCGGCGGATGCGGGCGGCGTCCTCGGGGTCATCGTCGGCGTCCAAACCGGGGGTCCGACCGGCCCGTGGTGGGACGCGACCGCCGGGGGATGGTCCCCCGGACCCTTCGGCAACGCCGCCTCGGGGAACCGCACGACGAACGGAACCTCGCTCGCCTGGTCCCTAGACGTCCCCGCGCCGTCGGCGGGGGACGCCTTCTCCGTGCATGCCTACGCCATCTCGGCGTCCGGTCAGTCGGACGTGCTCGGCGCCGAGGTCCAGTTCGCCGTCAACTATTCCACCTCGGGCCCGCACCTTCGGGCGTACCCGTCGTTCGTGCCCCCGGGCTCCCCGGTCACGGTGCTGGGGGGCGGGTTCGCGCCCCGGGAGACCGTGGACCTCTCCTTGGCCGGCACGCACCTCGCGTCGGTCGTCGTGAGCTCGACGGGGTACCTGGCCGCCGTCCGGGTGACGGTCCCCACCACGGCGGCCTTCGGCGCCACGGCGTTGAACGCCACGGGGACCGCCTCCGGCCGGTCCGCGGAGGCGCCGTTGACGGTGGCCAACAGCTGGGAGCAGTTCGGTGGCTCTCCCGCCCACGAGGGTTTCGCTCCGAACGATCCGACGCTCGACAATCTGATCACGCCGGGCAATCTCCACTGGGTGGACCTCGCTTGGCACTTCGATGCCGGAGCGGCGATCGAGGGTTCGCCCGCTCTCTCGGACGGGGTCGCCTACGTCGGCACCGCCGCAGGCGAGCTGTACGCCCTCGACGACCGCAACGGCGGCCTCCTGTGGAACTGGTCCGATGCGACC
>DASYOF010000017.1:0-2983 GCA_036007995.1 Thermoplasmata archaeon | reverse complement strand
CCGTGGCGAGGATCCGGAACGACGCCTGCGGGGTGTTCGGCGCGACCACGAGCGTCACGGTCAGATTGAACCCGCGTTCGACGTACGTCAGCGAGAACGACATCGGGCCGACCGGATGCAACTTCACGATCCCCCCGACGTTGATCCCCTCCATCGTCGTGACACCCGCGTGGGCGACCCCGACGGAGACCGGACCGAGCGGAAGCGTCAGGACCGGGGTGAACGAGCCGTAGTACGACGGCTGGTACTCGAACGTGTCGTTGCCGTCGGTCAAGTTCGTGCCGAGGGCCGTCGCGGCCACCTGCCCGTTGTCGGCGACGTACCGGCTCGTGAGGGCGAAGTACGCCTGTTCCTCATCGATCAGATGCGCGGGGTCGAACGTGAAGCGCGCCTCCACGTTCGGGAAGTAGGCGTCCCGGTCGAGGAGCGCCCGGGTCCATTTGGCGACGCCGGGGACCGTCAGGAGGCTCCCGGGAACCCCCGTGCCCCGCACGAGCTGGAGCGCCTTCAGGAAGTTGGGGTCGTGGCCGAGCTGGGTGGTCTGCTTCTCGTCGCGGGGCAACGACGCGGCGGCGACGAACCCGGAAACCCCGACGAGTACGACCACGAACATCGTGAGAACGACGGTGCCGGGGGCGGCCCCGGCGCGGCTCCGGTCCCTCGCCCAATGCCGCTCGGGGGCGGCGACCGAGGCACGCACGGTACTCGGGAACGCTCGGCGGAACCCGACTTTCGTCAGGTACCAGTCGAGCCCGACCGCGACCCCGAGGCCGATCGGCGCGACGAGGAAGTAGCTGAACCGGGAGTAGTCGGTGACCACCGCCATCTCCCAGCCGATCGCGGGCAGGAGGAGCGGACCAAGCGCCATCGCGACCGTGAGCAGCACGCCGAGCGTGACCCGGCTCTTCCAGAACAGTCGCAATCCGACGACGTAGAGGATCAGCAGCGTGCAGAACACCCACAGGAGGGTCACCGAGCTCGCCGGGCTCACCTTGATCCCGTGCGCGAACGGGCGGACGAGCAGGTTGAAGATCGACGCGGTCCCGTTCCGGACGTACGCGAACGCGCCGCTCTGGAAATACTGGGGGTGGGGGACCGTGAAGAGGGCCGTCGCGAGATAGAAGCCGCCGACGGCGCCGACGAACGTCCCGGCCCCGGCGAGGCCGGCGCGGCTCCGGTAGAATTCGCGCGGGAGGAGCTTGAACCCGATCGCCGAGAGGAAGAACAGTCCCGCGACGGCGACCAGGACGACGCCGACCAGGGTGTGGGTCAGCACCGTGGCCGCGCCGCAGACCCAGAACAGGTAGAGATGCAGCGGACGACGGGACCGGATGAACCGGACGAACAGGCCGAGGCTGAGGTTCATGAAAACGAACCCGAGGAGGTTCGGGTAGAACCCCCAGAAGAGCATCGAAAGGAACGTCGGATTGAGGAGCACGAGCGCCTCGGCGAGGAGGGCGGCCGACCGGTGGCGGGTGACGCTCCGAGCCAGGAAGTAGATCGAGATCCCGTTGAGGACCGCGATGACCCCGACGTAGGTCAGCGCCCCGGAGATCGGACCGCCGGCCAGGACGACGATCGACCCGAGCAGCGGGAAGAGCAGCGGGGGATACTGCCCCGGCAGGATCCAGGACGGGTACGGCATCCCGACGTACGCGTACGACGTCGAGAGCCACTGACCGGGGTCGCCCCCGGCCGGTACCGGCATCGCGCGCATGGCGTTCTCCAAGAGCGCGACGGCCACGAGGCCGATCGCGAAGGCGACCAGAAGCGCGGGCGCCTCGGCCAGGGTAGGGGCGAGAAGTCCGCTCGGGTTCGAGGAAGGTCCCGCGGGGGCCGGGAAGAGCCGGTTCTCGATTCGGTGGATCCAGCCGAGCGACCAGTTCCACGCCCGCGTGACCGGGTCGGCGGCCGGTGGCATGGCCGGCGCGGGGCCCGGGGAACCGCCCCCGGCGGGTGACCCGGGGGCCCCGGACGGGCTTCGAACTCCCGTGTCGCTCATGCGACGCCGCCCGGCGCCACCGGCCGTCGGCTCGATGGAGCGCCCGTCGTCACCGAGGGGCCGAGGTGTCCCTGTTCTTAAGGGCTCATGGGTCCGACGGTCCCGCGACGGGGGACTCCGGAGAGCGCGAATTCGCACCGTACGCCCGGAAGAGCGACGGGTTTGTCGGGTGGGCTCTGCCCGCGCCCTCAGTCGATGTCCGGACCCTCGCCGTTCGGAAAATAGGTGAACTCCGTGGGCGGGACATACTGGCCGACCGGGACCGCCCCGGTCCTGTTCCAGGTCGGATCGTACGGATAGCTCGCCTGGGAGAAATTCGTCGGGAATTGGATCGGCGCTCGCGGCGTCTGGGACCAGTTGAACTCGTTGATCGGCAGGGGGGCGTTGCAGTCCAGCACGGCGATGCATCCGAGATGGAACCGCCACTCCATCAATCGGAGCACGGACTCGAAGTAGCCCATCGCGTGGGTGACGGCGCCTTGCCGAACGTAGGGACTAACCACGATAAGGGGCACACGGAAGGCGAGCTGCTGGCCATCGTACTTCGGTGGCGCGACGTGGTCGTAGAACCCGCCGTAGTCGTCCCACGTGATGTAGAGCGCCGTCGTATTCCATTCCGGCGACGCCTCGACGGCGTTGACGATGCTGGCGAGCCACGTTTGGGCGGTGGTTGAATTGTGCGGGGCGTGGTCGGAGTCGTCCGGGGCGGGGATGACCCAGGAGAGGTTGGGGAGCGACCCGATGCGCGCGTCGGCGTAGAACTGGGTGTTCATCTTGAAGTGCGTGACGAACGACGCGTTGTACGATTCCGCCTTCGCCGCCTCCGGGTCCCACGGATTGTAGGCGAGCCCGACCGAGACGATCTGATTCTGCGCCGCGTTGAGGTGGATCTGGATCGCCTTGGAGTACGACCCGAGGGCGCTGTCGTAGTACCGCCAGCTGACTCGGGAGCGGAGGAGCAGGTCCTCGATGCTCTTCGTC
>DASYOF010000016.1:0-9047 GCA_036007995.1 Thermoplasmata archaeon | reverse complement strand
CTCATCCTTCGTCGGGCGGGGCGGATCGGTGCGGCGCGCTACCTCTCGACCGTCGCCGACGAGATCCGGGGCTACCGGGAACGGCCCGGCCGACGGCACCAGAGCCTCGAGGATGCGAGCGTCGCGGCGTGGGTCGACTTCTACAAGCCGTTCGAGGACACCCCGAACCGCTCGATCTCGTACTACCTGAAGGGCAACCTGGTCTCGCTCTGCCTCGACCTCCATCTCCGCGCGGCCACCGATGGGCGGAAGAGCCTCGAGACCGCGTGGGCCGACCTGTGGCGCTCGCATGGGCGGTCGCTCCGGGGACTCGAGGAAGACGAGCTCGAGCGTGTCCTGAGCGAGTCGACCGGCGTCGGCCTCGCTCGGTTCTTCGACGACTACGTTCGAGGGACGGCGGAAGTCGATTTCGAGCGACACCTGGAACTCGTCGGGCTCGAGCTCGCGCCGCCGACGAAACGACCCAAACCCGATGACGATGCCGAACCCGGTTCGCTCGGGGTCGACGTCGAAACGTCCGGCGGACTCGCTCGGATCACGACGGTCCGGGATGGTGGCGCCGGGCGGCAGGCGGGGCTCTCCCCCGGAGACGAGATCCTGGCGTTCGACGGGGGTCGCGTGACGTTCGAGCGGCTCCCGAAGGCGCTGGCGCGCTCTCCGGCCGGCACTCGGGTCGAGGTGACGGTGTTCCGGCGCGGCCGGCTCCTGACCCTCCCGGTCGTGCTGGGCGAAGCGCCCCCGAAGGAGCTCGTGATCGCCTCCGCCAAGCAATCGACCGAGGGAGCTCGGAAGCTCTACGAGTCCTGGCTCGGCGAGTCGTGGTCCCCGCCGGGCGCCGGCGACGCGGCCAGCCGCTAGCGGGCCGGCGGTCCGACCGGGACCGCCTTGCGGCCGTACCGCCACTCGCCCTCCATCGGGTAGAGGCGGCGGAGGACCGGGGCGATCGTCGTGCCCACCGGCGCGGTGCCGGGCGGGCCGGCGACCTGGAACGTCGCCCGAGGGCCTTCGGACGAGCGCGCGACGACGACCGAGTACGCGCCGGCCGCCGCGACCGTCCGGTCGAACTCGGTCGGTTGGGCGCCGGGATGGACGGTCGTGGCGGCTTCGACCCGCCAGCGGGTTCGGGCGAGTGGGACGGCCGTCAGTTCGCCGGAGCCGCACGCCGCGCAGGCGCCGCGGGCCGGGAAAGTCAGGCGTCCGCACACGCCGCACCGTTCGGCGACCAGCCGCCAGCGACTGGGTAGGTTTTCGAGGTAGCGCGGGCGCGGAACATACGCCCCTTCGGCCCGGGCGTCGAGGCTCGTCGGGTCGTCCGGAGCGGGCGGCGCCGAGAGGGCGATCGCCGCCGGTCCGGCCGCCTCGAACCACATCATCGCGGCCGAGACCCGGCCCCGGACCGTGACGTCACGGTCGTCTCCGAGGATGGCGATCACGAACCCCGCCGGCCCGCCTACTCCGGAGGGAGCCGCCCGAAGGGCGAGGGCGTACGGAGCCGTCGGAGCGGGGCCGGTGCCCGGCGGTGCGCGAGGGACGATGGCGGGGGAGTATCCCAGCTCGCCCGCCGCCGCCGACGCGGCGGTGACCCGGGATTCTTGGCCGAGCAAGAACAGCGGCACGGGACCGGACCCCGTGGGATGGGGAAGCCGCAACGGGCGCTTCGCGTCGGACGGGGTGGCCGAGTCGGTCCGGACCGAGTCGATCACAATCCCCGGCCCCTCCGTAGCCCGGAGCGCGATGGCGAGGGCGCCGTGGTCGACCTTTCCACCTCGGCTCGCGGCCGACCGGTCGACCGCCAGTACGAGCCCCGAGCCGTGGGCCGAGCGGTCGGTCGCGCGCAGGAGCGCCTCGAACAAATGCGACGGTCCCCCTGGTGAGCGGTGGACCGCCACCCCCGGGAGCCCGAGCGCCTCGAGGATCTCCCACTCGGCCTCGGCGGGAAAGTCGCCGACCAGGTCGATGCGGGTGGTCGCCGGCGCGTCGGAACTCGCCGGCAGCGCCTCCGCCGCGGCGACGGCGAGGGTCAACACGTCTTCGTCCGGCGCCTCGACGGCGAGCGGCCCGAGTCTCCCCGAGGGCCGCGCGACCGCCCCGTGCGTGATCGCGAGCGGCATCGTGGTCACATCCGCTCGAACAGCGTGACGGTGGCGCTAGCGCCGGATCCGCCGACGTTGTGCGTGAGCGCCCGTTCGGCCCCCGGAACCTGCCGGGCGCCGGCCGCTGCCCGCAGCTGCACGAACGCCTCGTACGCCTGACTCGCCCCAGAAGCGCCGATCGGGTGGCCCTTCGCCTTCAGTCCCCCGTCGGGGTTCACGGGGAGCCGGCCCCCGAGTCGCGTGGCGCCCTCGAGCGTCATCGGGGCCGCCCCGCCGGGCAGGGCGAAACCGAGGTCCTCGAGCGCCAGGAGCTCGGCGATCGTGAAGCAGTCGTGGACCTCGAGGAACTGGACCTTCGACCGGTCGAACGGGGCGTTCTGGAACGCCTCGTCCGCCGCGTGCCGGGTCGCCGCGAGGCTCGTGAGCGAAGCGCGCTCCTGGAGCGCGAGCGCGTCGGCCCCTGCGCCGGCCCCGACGATGGCGACGGGGGTGTCGGTCAACGACCGAGCGACGTCGTCGCCCGCCAGCAGCAGGGCCACGGCGCCGTCCGAGACCGGACAGCAGTCGAGCAACCCGAGCGGGTCGGCGACGCGCGGGGCGGCGAGCACTTGCTCGCGCGTGACCGGTTTCTGGTACTGCGCGTTCGGGTTCTTCGTTCCGTTCGCGTGGTTCTTGACCGCGACCTCCGCGAGCGCCTCCATCGGGGTGCGGTGCTCGGCGATGTGGGCCGACGCCATCATCCCGTACACGCCGGCGAACGTGAGCCCGGCCAGGCGTTCCCACTCCGTATCGCCGGAGACGCCGAGCCAGTAGCGGCGGTGCGCCGACGGGGAATCGGTCATCTTCTCCACGCCGACGACGAGGACGGCGTCGCGCGCGCCGCTCTCGATCGCCCGGACGCCCATCCGCAGGGCGAACCCGGCGGAAGCGCAGGCGTTCTCCACCCGAGTTACAGGAGCGTGGCCGAGCCGGGCTTCTTCGGCGAGAACCGCCGAGGCGTTGCCGAGCTGCCAACCGGAGAATCCGAGCGTGCCGAGGAACGCCTCGCCGACCCGCGCCCGGTCGAGGCCCCGGTCGACCGAGTGGAAGGCGGCGTCGACCGCCGAACGGATCAGGGCGCGCGGCCCCTCCGGCAGCGCGCCGAAGCGGGTGTGCCCGGCGCCGACGACCGCCGCCCGACGCCCCGTCACCCGGTGTTCCCCCGAACCGTCTTATCGAGCGAGTCGTTCGACCGCATAAGCCCGGCTGGAGGGCGAATCTGTCCGAGGAGCGAGCCGTCGTCATCGGGGTGAGCGGGGCGAGCGGCGCCCCGATCGCGGTCCGGGTGATCGAGGCGCTGTCGGCGGCCCACGTCCCGGTCGCGCTCGTCGTCTCCGAGGGAGCGCGCGCGGTGCTTCGGGAGGAGTCCGGCCTCGACCCGGCCGAGCTTGCCAAAAAGGCCACGTTCGCCTACGAGGACCGCGACCTCGCGGCCCCGATCGCGAGCGGTTCCGTCCCGACCCGGGGAATGGCGATCGTTCCCGCGTCGGTCAACACCGTCGCGAAGGTCGCGCTCGGCCTCGCCGACAGCCTGCTCCTGCGAGCCGCCCAGGTCCACCTGAAGGAGCGCCGGAAGCTGGTCGTGGTGCCGCGGGAGACCCCGCTCTCCGCCCTCCATCTCCGCCACCTGGCCTCGCTCGCGGAGCTCGGGGTCGTCGTGCTCCCGGCCTCCCCGCCGTACTACACCCACCCGAAGTCGGTCGCCGACCAGACCGATTACCTGGCGGGGA
Source organism: Thermoplasmata archaeon (assembly GCA_036007995.1). Taxonomy (GTDB): domain Archaea; phylum Thermoplasmatota; class Thermoplasmata; order Lutacidiplasmatales; family UBA184; genus Lutacidiplasma. Next base: position 5,185 of record DASYOF010000016.1, on the reverse strand, counting down.
AGGTGCTCGACCAGTTCGGCGTCTCGCACTCACTCTACCGCCCCTGGAAGGGGGGCGAGCTGTGAGCGACCGGTCGGAGCGGCTCCGCGCCTGGTTTCCGGTCCCGTTCGTCGCGATCGTGGTGCTCCTGCTCGTCCTCATCGGACTGACCCCGAACCTCCTCTCGAGCGGCGCCCCCTCGGCCGGGAGCCTCCCGACCGAGGCCGAGCTGATCGTCGACCACGTCGTCGGGGACAACGTCACGCACCTCTACGTCCGGGGGCTCGGGCTTGTCCGGTACACCTCGATCGAGCTCGCGATCGCGTCGAACTTCTCGTGGGCGAATCCCCCGGTGCTCGCGAACCTCTCCTTCCCGGCTCCTTCGTACTGGAACGACTCGCTCTCCTCGAGCGTGACCACATCCGCGGACCCGTTCGCGGTCAACGTCACGGCGGTCTACGTGGACGCCGCCGGCGCGCGGGTCGACTTCGTGGGGGCGTTCGGCTTCGATGTCGCGAACGGGGTCCTCTCCGAGATCGTCTACCTCCCCGCGAGCGGCGGGGTCACGACGACCCCGGTCAGCCAACTGCCGCTCCCGATCCTCCTCACCACCGTCTCGGGGGCGTCGGCATGAGGCCGTCCCGGGCGATCGCGTTCTGGATCGCCATCATCGCCGTCCTCCTGTTCGTCGAGGTCGCGGAGCTGACCCACCTGTTCACGCTCCCCGTTCAGTCGGCGGTCGGGAACCTGCTGTCGTTCGTCTTCGCCCTCGTGTTCACGACGATCCTCGCGCTCGTCGGCGCGCTGTTCGTCGGCATCTACATCTCGCAGCGGATGCAGTCGCCCGGCGGGTTCACGCGGTTCGAGGAGGAGATGCTGAAGATGCGCTCGGACGTCGCCCGGATCTCCGACGACGTCCGCGAGCTGCGCGCTCAGATCCCCGCCGCCGCCGAGCCGAAGCGGGAGGGGCCGAAGTGAGGGTCGCGGTGATCGACAACGGCGGCCAGTGGACGCACCGGGAGTACCGGATGCTCCGCGACCTCGACGTGTCCGCAGAGATCGTCCCGAACACTCGCCCGTGGCGGGATATCCAAGCGGACGGGGTCGTCCTGAGCGGAGGGGCGCTCTCGCTCGAAGGGACCGACACCCGGCTCGGCGCCGTCGCCGACTGGATCGACGACGTGCCGGTCCCGGTGCTCGGCATCTGCGTCGGCCACCAGTTCCTCGGGCGGCACTTCGGCGGAAAGGTCGGACGGGCCGCCCACCCCGAGTTCGGGAGGGTGACCGTCGAGGTCGACGGCGGAGGCGACCGCCTCTTCGAGGGGCTCCCGGAGAAGTTCACCGCCTGGGAGAACCACAACGACCACATCGTCAGCGCGCCGCCCGGCTGGAAGTCGTTCGCGCACTCCGAGACGTGCCCGGTCCAGGCGATGGCCCATCCCTCGCGGCCGATCTGGGGGGTCCAGTTCCACCCCGAGGTCGAGCACACCGAGGGTGGACAGCGCATCTTTGAGAACTTCGTCCGGCTGTGCCGTCGGTAAGCCGTTATCAGGGGCGCCCGGTTCGTCGACCCCATGCGCGCGCGGCGGGCGAGCGGCGGGCGGGAGAGCGACCTCGTCCGGCGGGCCGCGAAGCTCCGGGATTCCGTCGCGACCCTCGTCCCGGAGCGGGTCGGCGAGGGACCGTGGGCGAAGTTCGACCGCCGGCGGGAAGAGCTCGAGGCGGTCCGAGCCGTCAAGGACGACGAGGCCGCGTTAGAGCGGCTCAGCAAGCGAGGGGATCCGATGGCCCGGGCGCTCGCGGGATTGCTGCGATTCTACCACGACCCGGACGTGCCAGCCATGCTGGTCGCCCGGTACCCCTCCGGCGAGATCCCGTACGCCCCGTTCGGCCGGACCACTCGGGAGGCCGCGATCGCGGTGCAGAACGCCGACGACCCGGCGCGCCTCATGATCGGGTACCTGGACTGGGCGAGGAAGGGGTTCTACTTCTTCGCGACCGAGCGGCTCCTCTACTGCACCGGACGGACGCCGCAGCCGCCCGCCCCGTTCCTCGCCTCGCAGACGGAGGCGCAACCGTACCGGCTGGCCCCGGCGGGGAACGGGGACCGGTTCGACTGCCCCCACCTGGCCCGGGGGGAACATCGGCCGTACCTCTCGGTTGAGTGGCCGGCGGCTTCCCGCCGCTGGCGGGTCTGCCTGAACTGTGCGAAGCACGAGCGCCAGCTGCTTGCCGCGCTGACGTCCCGTCTTGCCGTCCCGCGTCCGCTCAAGGAGTTCGTCGTGACGGCGAGCTTGAACGTCGAGTGCCACGGCGGGGAGAACTGCGTTCACGCGATGCTCCCCGACCTCCCGCGGGGGATCCGGAAGCGGTACCTGTTCGGCCGCTCGAGCGACCGCGAGATGCTCGACGCGTACATCGCTTACCTGACTCCTCGGCTCGACCGGACCCGGAACCCGGTGTTCGTCGCCGCGGGCGTCTGCTACGGGTCCGACCGGGCGAAGTTCGTCGAGGCGCTCGGGCCGACCACGGAAGAGCGGGTCGCGCTCGAGCGGACCCTTCCGTCCGTCGAGGGTCGGTTCGAGATCGACGAGCCGAGGGCGAGCCGGGCGCTCGAGCGGCTCTGGCCCCAGCACGCCGAGGAGATCGTCGGCGCGATCGTCGCCGACCCCCGCGAGGCGGAGCGGCTCGTGCGAGAGGCCCGGGCCGCGCCGGGTCGGGTCAGTGAGCTCCTCGCCCGAGCGGCGAAGCGGGGCGCCGAGGAGGCGCGCCGCAAGGAGCTCCCTGCGTTCGAGGGCCTCAGCCCGGAGGCCGCGTACGTCGACGCCGTGGCCCGGACATTCCGGTCCCGCGGGGCGGCGGCCGCGGAGAAGATCCTCATCGACCGGCTCCCCCGGGAAGGGAAGGAGCGCGGACTCGCGGTCGGCCTTCTCGCGGCGCTCGGTCGGCTCGCGCCGCACGACTGGCAGTTCACGGACACCGAACGGAACTTCGGGACCGCCCTCGCGGGCGAGGCCAAGCCCGTCCTGAGCGGGCCTGCCGGGGAGTACCACCAAGCGCTCGACCGCCTCCTCGGCCTCGCCGGTGTCGTACAATGGGGCGAAGTGGTCCCGGACGAACCGGCCGAGGGAACAGAACGTTCTTGAACAAGGAACGCCCCCGGCTTAATTACCGGGTCGGGTCCCGGTAGCCATGAGCCCATCCGCTACCAACGAAGCGACGGCCCTCGTGGTGGCCGGGGACGAGGAGACGCGCGTCCTCCTCCGGGGCTTGCTTCGCCTTCACCACTACCGCGTCGTCGGCGAGGCCGAGGGGGCCCACCAGGCGATCGGCCTCCTTCGGCAGACCATGCCCGGGGTGGTCGTCTCCGACGTCAACCTCGTGGACGGCACGTTCGCCGACGTCCTCGAGGCGGCCCACGCCACGACCCCCCCGCCGCGCGTCATCCTGGTCGTCCCGAGCTCTCGGCCCCACGCCGCGGCCGACGCCCCGATGCGGCCCGACGCGGTCCTCCAGAGACCGTTCCGGATCCGGCAGTTCGCCGAGGCGCTCCAGGGCACGATGGTCACGACGCCCGCCAACTAGCGCGTCCGATTCGGACGCCAACGGGCGACCGCCTCGGTCTCGGCAAAGTGGAGCTCCGGCGCCGGTACGACCACGGTGTGCAGCGGGGGCCCGAACTCGACGCCGGCCAGCGTGGCCTTCGTTCCCCACCAGGCGCTGGAATCGGCGCGACCGACCCGCGCGACGACGCCGAATTCCGTCTCCGCGTCGACCCGGGCCGCGCCGGCCGCCGCCCCCTCGAACCGGGCGAGCGCCTCCGACGCCGTGAGGTACCGTCCTTCGGACGCCCGGAGGTCGAGCAAGAGCAGCGTGTGGGCCCCCGCCGCCCGGTTCCGGCCGACCGACTCGAACGGCGAGACCGGGTCGAACCCGGGGTCCGCGAACGGGAGGGAGACCACGCGCCCGAACCGGTAGTGCATCAGACCGAGGAGCGACGCCGCCGCGGTGAGGATCGACGGCCCCGGGAGGTACTGCCAGCGGTGGCCGGCACCTTCCGCGGCGAGCCGTATCTGGACGTGGGTGGTGGCGACGAACGGATCCCCGGTGACCAGCAGCGCCACCCGGTCGACCGAGGCCAGCGCCGTCAGGACCGCGCTCTCGGCCTCCAGCTCGACCCGCGTCAGGCGTTCGACGGGCCGACCGATCTCCGCCTCGATCCGATCGAGCGTCCCTTCGGCGAGCAGGCTTGTGTACTCCTCCGCGAACACCCGGTCGGCCGAGCGGAGGACGTCGATGGCGCGGCGCGACAGGTCGCGCTCGTCGCCGAGCCCGGCCCCGACGAACCACAGCTCGGCCACGGTCGGGCGGCCTCAGCCGCGGACCGCGACCACGGGGCACGGTGCCGCCCGGAACAGCTCTTCGAGGAATCGGCGGGTGAGCAACGGACCCTCCGCCGGGCTCGCCTCCTCCCCGACCAGGAGCAGTCCGTAGCGTTCCTTCGCGGCCTCCCGGAGGATCAGCTCGGGGAGCTTGCGGCGGCCGAGCAACGATTCGGAGAAGAGCGCGTGCCGGCGCCGGAGCGGGACTCCGCGGGGGGAGCGGACCGGCGGCTCGCCGTCGACGGATTCCTCGCCGCGCGCGGCGATCGAGATCGTGACGATCGGCACGCCCTTGTTCCGGAGCGCCACCTCCTCGGCGATCTGGAGCGCCTTCGACGGGGGGTTCCCGGAGAACGTCGGGATCAGGATCCGGGGGACCTTCTCCTCGACGAGGCCGAGGCGGTTGACCACGATGACGTCGGCGGTGGCGTGGTGGAGGAGCGCGCTCGCGGTGTGGCCCACGAACGGGTTGCGGCCCCGCCGGTCGCCCCGGAGCGTGAGCACGATCGCGTCCACGCTATGCGTCTCCGCGCTCTCCAGGATCTCGCCGGGGACGTCCCGGCTCGCCCGGACCTCGGGGTCCACGCGGATGTCCAGGGCGGCGCCGGCCTCGTGGGCGGGCACGACGAGGTTGACCGACGCCCGCCACTGGCGGGTGACCTCGGGCAACGTCGTCGTCGGAATGACGTGAAGCAGCCGGATCTCCCCGTCCGGGTCGAGCAGTTGCGCGGCGAACCGGATCAGCGGCTCGACCGCGGACGGCTCGTTGATCGGGATGAGGATGCGACGGTACATGGACGTCCTTACCGCCCGCTCAAGGCGAC
>DASYOF010000015.1:0-5757 GCA_036007995.1 Thermoplasmata archaeon | reverse complement strand
CGAGGCCGGCGTGAGATTCGACCCTCGGGAGTCGGTCAGGTGAAACTCGAGCCATCCCCAGCGAAGTCCGCTGTTCGGCACCACCGCGATCAGATACGAGTGGTTCGTCGGGCCGCCGCGGGCAATCGGTGAGCCTAGCGCAAACGGCGGCGACCCGAGGGGTGTTTGTCCGCCCGCCGGCAGGCACCCCCCACAAGAGTTGCACCCGCTCGGCGTCAGAATGATGGTGGTCACGATTGCCGCCGCGACCGCCGCGAGGACGACGCCCACGACCAGAATCTGGGGCAACGTCGGGATTGGCGGGCGGGTAGCGGCCGTAGCCCCCGACACGGACGAGTTCGCCTCCCTCGTCCATGAAGTAGGAAACAGCTCGTAGAACTAGTCTGCCTTGGACGGTTCGGCGCCTGAGCGTCGGGGGTCGACGCCACCGGGAATCGACTCGACGATCGTCGACTCGACCCAGGGCCGTACCGATTCGCGGGCCGCGTGGTGGCGCGCGAACTCCGAGTTCACCCGCGCGATCAGATGGACCTTGCAATCCCCGCAGAGCAGCGCTCCCGATCGGCAGTCCTGCGTGATCTGGCCGAACTCCGCGGCGGTCGGCGCGAACTTCGTCCTCCAGAGCGCCCACACCGAGCAGATCTCGGGGGTCGCGCCGAGCCGGCGCTGCTCCTCGACGCTCGCGCGGCCGCCGGTGAACGCCTTCTTCAGCTTTCGCTCGACCTCCTTCGGGGGGTCGGAGAGGAACAACGCATTGTCGCGCTGCTCCCCGGTCGTCGACATCACCCGGTCCTGGCCGAGCAGCCCGGGCGTCATCTGGCTGTGGAGCAGCGCCGGCTTCGGGTAGCCGAGCCGCTCGGCAAGGTCCCGGGAGACCCGGAAATGCGGGTCCTGGTCGATCCCGCACGGGATGAGGCACGGGACCGCCGTCCCGGCGACCCACGACGGGTAGAAGCACGGGACGCTCTGGAGGGCTGTGTAGAACACGAGGCCGACGTTGGTCGACGGCGGGAAACCGAACACCGCCTTCACGGTCGAGTAGGGGATCTTCCGGGCGACGTCCACCGCCAGCGGGTACATCGCGCCGATCGACCGGGTGTCGAAGAACACATGGGTCTTCTTCGGGTCGAAGCCGAGGGCGAGCAGGTCGACGAGGTTCTCCATCCCCCACCGGTACGTCTCCGACCGGGGAAGGTCGGTCTTCGCCCAGACCTTCTCGTCGTCCGTGATCTGGATCCACATCTCGGCGCCGAAGCTCTCCTGGAACCACTTCGCGACCTCGAAGGCGAGCAGGTGCGAGGTGTGCAACGGCCCGGACGGACCCCGGCCGGAGTAGAGGAAGAACGGTCGGCCGGCGGCGTGGGCATCGAGGATCGCCCCCAAGTCCCGGTGGGAGTAGTAGACGCCCCGTTCGATGCTCGGCGGGAGCGGCCGGCCGGCCGCCTTCCGAAGCCGGTCGAGGAGCTCGGCGGTCAGGTCCTCGGTGCCGAACAGCTCGCGGAGGCGGGCGTAGTCGATCTTCCCCTTCACCTCGTACGGGGTGACCGAGAACTCGTCCTTTCCCGGCACGGGTCCGCCCTCGCTACCCTTCCGGGAAGGTGATCTTGGCGAGGATCGCCTCGCGTTCCTGGGACGGGACCCCCGCGGACGCGAGGGCGTTCGCGACGCATGTGCGGCTGTGGTTGTGGTAGACGGTGTTCCCGCAGCCGGGGCACGGGCAGGAACCCTGCATCAGCCGGTAGAGCGTGTCACGGCTCGTCGCCGAGTCCCGCCGGGCGAACCGGTCGACGATGAGCGCTCCGCCGGTCGCGCTCTCCAGGTTGGTGAGCGGGACCCGGACAGGCGTGTTGCACACCGGGCACCGGGCCGGCGCGCGGCACGTGCAGGCCATCGACGGTCGGACGGGTCGCGGGGAATAAAGTCGTCGCCCCGGCCCATTCGGGCCGAGAAACCTCTCCGCCCGTAGGCTTTTCTCCGAGGAGTTTGCTCGCCGGTCGGGAATGGCGGTCCAGAGCGCGGAGGAGACCGCCTACCGGTTCCACGAAACGATCCTCCAGGTGCTGAAGCGCCTCAACCAGGCCGAGGAGGAGCGGAGCCCCCCCGTCCAGGGGCTCGAGCTCGTCGAGCTCGAACGGGCGATGCGCGGGTTCTGGACCCAGCGGTACGGCGACGACGAGGAGTCGGCCGAGCGGGCGCTCCGGCTGCTCCTCGAGAACGGGCTCGTCCGGGAGCGCGACGACCCGCAGTACGCCTGGGACCGGCGCCGCACGCTCGGGACCCGGTACACGATCACCGCGCTCGGGAAGTCCTACCTCGTGCGCCAGATCAGCGAAACCGAACGGATCCGGTAGGGTCCCGACGTGGGCTCCCGGCCCATTTCCGAACCGACGTCGCCGTGGGTTCTAAGTACCCCTTCCGAGCGTCAATTCGCATGGGATGCCCGACACTCCGAAGGCCGACCCGGTTCGCGCTACCCTCCTTGCCATCCTCAAGCAGCTGAACCAGGCGGAGACGGTCCACGAGGGGGCCCTCAACGACCAGGCGCTCGAGCTCCCGGAGATCGAGCGGCGACTGTCCGACTTCTGGGCGATCGACAACGGCTCGGTGAAGGTCGGCCTCGCGCTCGGACTCCTGCTCCGGAACGGCCTCGTCGCGACCGCGAACGGGGCGGAGTACTCCTGGCAGCGGCAGCGCACGGTCGCCCAGCGGTACCAGATCACGCCCGAAGGCAAGAAGTTCCTCGTGGACTCGATCCACACGTCGGATCGGATCGGCTGAGTTCCCGGCTGTGCAGCCCCGCGACGGGGGCTCTCAGGTCCGCCCTCGACCAGCCTCGTTCGGACACCGTGATGAGCGAGCGGTCGCTCCCGCGGTCGGGATCGACCGTGAAGTGGGTAACCCGCGAGAAGGCCCGCGTGGACCGAATCGCCTGTCCGTGGCTCATCCGACGGTTCCTCGACCCGGCGGCGGAGTTCCTCTACGTGCCGGCCGACACCGTGCTGGAGGTCGCGGCCCGGGAAGGCGCGACCCCGTTCGACACCCCCGGCGCCGAGCTCCACCATTTCGAGGAGGGCGGGACGGAGTTCGTGAGCTTCGACGCTTTCATTCGCAAGTACGGGCTCACCGACCCGGCGTTGCTCGAGCTGGCGAAGATCGTCCGGGTCGCCGACGGCGGCTCGGGCGGGTCGGTGGAGGCGTCGGGGCTGGAAGCGGCCGCGACCGGGTTCCGACTGATCGCAAAGGACGACCTCGAAAACCAGCGCCTCCAATTCCCCCTGTACGACGCCCTGTACGCGTACTGCCGCGCCAAGCTTACCGACGGTGGACACGGTCGCTCGAACTTCGTCGCCCCCCACTGATCCGTCGGCCACGGCCCGCCGGGGCGACCGTCGCCTCCTGATCGGGGCGAGAACGGTCCGGGGCTTCGGCGCCGGCGCGCTCTCGATCGTCCTCGCCCTCGACCTGGCGGGCGTCGGGTACTCCCCTCTGGTCATCGGCGGGATCCTCGGTCTGGCCCTCGGCGGCGCCGCCGCGTGGGCCATCGCGGCGCCGCGGCTCGAGCAGCATTGGCGTCGCCGGTCGGTCTTGGTCCTCTCCGCGGCCGCGCTCGCCGCCGGCGGGCTCCTCCTGTGGGCGGACCTGGGGAATCCGACCACCGTGATCGCGGCGCTGCTCTTGGGCGGAATCGTCGCCGGCAGCGCCGATGTGAGCCCGCTCGGGGCGATGGAGCAGGCCGCGCTGGCCGGCCCGACCACGGACGAGGACCGAACCTGGGTCTATTCGGTCTACAACCTGGCCGGATACGTCGGCCTCGCCCTCGGAGCGCTCGCCGTCGGCCCGATCGAGGCCGTTGCGGCGGCCCCGATGGTCGCGGGATTCCCCGGACCGCACGACGTCGTGTTCGCCTTCTACGGCCTCCTCGGGGTCGTCCTCATCCCGGGGTACTGGCGCCTCTCGGAGGAGGTCGACCGGGCGTCGGCTCGCGAGCGACCCTCGCCACTCTCCCTACCCAGCCGACCGATCGTCTACGCGCTGACCGCCCTGTTCTCGATCGATGCGTTCGCCGGCGGCCTCATCGTCAACAGCCTCGTGGTCTACTACTTCGCCAGCCACTTTCAGCCGGGGGCCGACGCGCTCGGACTCGTGTTCTTTGCGAGCAATCTCGCGGCGGGACTCTCTCTGCTGCTTGCCGCCCCGCTCGCCCGTCGCTTCGGCCTCGTGAATACGATGGTGTTCAGTCACATCCCGTCGAACGTGTTCCTCATCCTGGTCGCCGTCGCCCCGAGCTTCCTCGTCGCGTCGCTCCTGTGGATCGGCCGGGCGACCCTCTCCCAGATGGACGTCCCGACCCGTCAGTCGTACACCCAATCCGTCGTCCCCCCGGAGGACCGGTCGGCCGCGGCCGGCTACACGACCGCGGCCCGAAGTGTGCAGGCGTTCGGCGCCCCGGCGACCGGCGCGTGCCTCGCGGCCGGGGGTCCGTGGATCGCGGCGCCGTTCGTGCTCGCGGGGTGCGTGAAGATCGCGTACGATGCCGGGATCTACGCTCGATTCCGTCGGCTTCCTCCCCCGGAGGAAACCGTTCCCCGGGGTGCCGGACCGTAGCCCGGTTCGTCCGGCCGGCGAAGGTTAAGTAGGCCACCCGGGTGGTCGCGCCCGTGTCCCGAATCCACTCCGGACGGAAGGGTCGCGCCGGGTCCCACCGGCCGTACCCGCTCCGCGCCCCCACCTTCGCCACCCTCGACAAGGCGGAGGTGATCGAGGAGGCGACCCGGCTCGCGACGACCGGCGTTTCGCCCGCCTTGGTCGGCACGATCCTTCGGGACTCCCACGGGGTTCCCTCCGTCCGCGCCGTCACCGGCCAGCGGCTGGTCCCGCTCCTCGCGGCCCAGGGCGTCAAGCCCGACCTTCCCGACGACCTCCAGGCGCTCCTGAAGCGCGTCGTGCACCTCCAGCGTCACCTCGCGACCCACCCGAAGGACCTCTCCAACCGCCGCGGGCTCAACCTGATGGAGTCCCGGATCCGGCGGCTCGCGCTGTACTACAAGCGCCACAAGATCCTCCCGGAGGACTGGCGGTACACCTCCGCCACCGCGGTGCTCCAGGTGGAGTGATGCCCTCGGGGCCGGACGGTTTCGTCGCGAATCCGGCGTACGGCCGGGAGTTCACGAGGGCCCGGGAGCTCGTCCTCGCCCATCCGAGGCGGTGGCGCATCGTCTACCACTACGACGGGGACGGCATCGCGAGCGCCTCCACGCTCGTCCGAATGTTCGAGCGGCTGGGCGACCCGCCGTACGCGACCCCGCTCCAGGGGGTCCGGCGCGAGACGATGCACACGCTCCTCGCCGGCACCCACGGGCCGGTCCTCGTCGTCGACACCGGCGCGAGCTGGCTCGACCTCTACCCGGCCCATCCGCACCCGGTCGTGATCCTCGACCACCACCAGTACGAGGGGGCTCCCCACCCGCCCGAGTTCCCGGACCACGTCGCGCTCGTCAACCCCGTCGATTGGGGCGTCGATGGGATGCGGGAGATGTGCGCGGCGACCCTCAGCTGGCTGTTCTCGGTCTTCGTCGACCCGATCAACTGGGACAACGCGCCATGGGGCCTCTCCGGGGCGATCGCCGACCGCCAGCACGTCGGCGGCTTCTCAGGCCTGAACGGGACGCTCGTCGACGAGGCGATCCGACGCTCGCTCGTCACCCGCCGCACCGGGCTCGCGCTCTTCGGACCGACCCTCGGCGAGGCGATCGTCCG
>DASYOF010000014.1:0-2230 GCA_036007995.1 Thermoplasmata archaeon | reverse complement strand
GCGGGGGGCCTCGGGATCGCCCCGGGCGCGCTGTACGGCGAATCGATCGCGGTGTTCGAGCCGGTGCACGGCTCGGCGCCGAAGTACGCCGGGCAGGACAAGGCGAACCCGGTCGCCGAGATCCTCTGCGTCGAGCTGATGCTCCGCCACCTCGGCCACGCCGAAGCCGCTGAGCGCGTCTACCGGGCGGTCTGGGAGACGATCGCCGAGAAGAAGGTCGTCACGTACGACCTGGCGCTGCCGGGGTACACCGACCGTCCCGTCCCGGCGTCGACCTGCTCCGCGATGGCGAAGGAGATCGCCCGAAAGGTCCCCCTTGTCGATCTGAACAAGCCTCGGCCGCAACCGGCCGCGGCGAAGAACTTCGGCGCGGCCGACGGAAGCCTGGAAGGCGCCTGACCCGGTCGCCATGGGCCGCCACGGTCCGTTCCGACTCTCGCCGCCGCTCCGGCGGCGTTCCCCGCCCACGATCGCGCTCGTTCTCTTGCTCGCGACCGGGTGGGCCGCCGCGCCCGGCCACGCCCCGTCGCCCCCGGCCCCAGGCGACCCGCCCGTCTCCCTGGAGCGCGCGCCGGCCCGCGCGGCGCCCTCCCCGGCGCCGGCACTCTCCCGTTTCTCGGTCGAGGAGACCGCGGCCGGCTCGGTGAACTGGCCGACGTACATGGGCTCCCCGGAGCACACCGCGGCCAACCTGCTCGAGCGCACCATCGCCCCGTCCAACGCTTCCGAGCTCCGGATGGTGTGGAGCGTCGCGACGAACGGCAGCGTCCGGAGCTCGCCAATCGTGGCGAATGGCACCGTCTACTGGGGCGGATGGAACGGCTACGAGTACGCGGCGTCGGCGGCGACCGGCACGGTCGCATGGAGCCGGTACTTGGGCACCGACCCCTCGTGCTACCCACGGGGGATCGAGTCCACCCCGGCGATCTCCGAAGGCTCCTTGTACCTGGGCGCGCCGAACGGGAGCTGGGACGGCCTCAACGCCACGACCGGTCGCCTCGAATGGTCGGAGCCGGTTGGGGGACCGACGGCGCGCGGGTACTACGACTGGGCGAGCGCCCTCGTCTTCCACGACGCCCTCTACGTCGGTCAGGCGAGCTGCGACGATAGCCCGCTCGTCGTCGGGGCGGTCCTCGAGCTCAACCTGACCGGTCCTCCAAGCACGAACCACACGTGGACCGGACCCCCGCCCGGGGAACTCGGCACGACCGTATGGACAACCCCGACCGGGGATCCGCTCTCGGACACGATCTGGGTCAGCACGGGGAACGACGACGGAGCTCCGCAGCCGTACGCGCAATCGATCGTCGCGCTGAACGCGTCGACGCTCGCGGTCCGGGGGTCGTGGCAGGTGCCGAACGTCGTCGGCACGGATTCGGACTTCGGTTCGACCCCGACAATGGTCGATTCGCCGGGAGCTCCGCCGCTGGTGGTGGCGACGAACAAGAACGGCGTCCTCGTCGCCCTGAACCGGAGCAACGTCACGGACCCGGGCTGGGGCCCGGTCTGGCGCGTCGACACCGGCGGCGGCTGGTCGGGGGCCGCGTTCAACGGCACCACCCTCTTCGCCGCCGGTGGGAACTCGACGATGAACACGGGAGCGGTGTACGCGATCGATCCCTGGACCGGTACGGTCCTCTGGCGGACGTCCACGGGGGTAGGGTATCCGTTCGCCTCCCTGACCTATGCGGACGGGGTCGTATTCTCGGCCGGGAGTCAGACGGCGTCGGCCCTCGACGCGGGGAACGGGCGGGTGCTGTGGAACTTCACGGCTCCGTCTGGGGAAACGATCGATGGGGAGCCGGTCGTCGCCAACGGCCGGCTCTACCTCGGTTCGGGCACGCCAAACGGGACGGTGGGCCACCTGTTCGCCTTCGGGATCCCGTTCGCCGCCTCGGCGAACGCCACGCCGGCGAACCGATCCTCGCCGTCCGAGCCCCGGTTCACGGCGTCCGCCACGGGCGGCCTCACCCCGTACTCGTATGCGTGGACCTTCGACGACGGCGGTACGGCGTCCGGACCGTTCGTGCACCACCTCTTCGTGGACCCCGGGGCGCACTGGGGCAACGTGACGATCTCCGACGCCGCCGGGGACTCCGTCTCGTTCCAACTTCCCGTCCGGACATCCGCCCCGGCGCCGCCGTTGGACCTGACGAGCTCGTGGGCGCGCGTGGGGAGCGCCTGTTCGACCGGGGAAGCCACCGTCCGGTTCGTGGCGTACGCCTCCAAC
>DASYOF010000013.1:0-2271 GCA_036007995.1 Thermoplasmata archaeon | reverse complement strand
CATGTACGGCGTGTTCGCCGGGACGTGGAACTTCGCGCCCGGGTCGAACTCCTCCTCGGAGCGGGGAACCGGGGGCACGATGCCCTGGTACTCCCGCCGGAGCTTCCACCAGCTTCCGGTGTAGTCGTCCGGACCGACCTTTCCGGAGAACACGTCCCAGCGCCACCGGTCGATCAGAAGCCCGAACGGTAGGAACGCGACCTTCTCGAGCGCCTTGTGGAGGAGCAGTCCGAGGTCCTTCTCCGGACCCGGGACCGTCTCGATCAGGCCGGCCGCCTTCAGGTACTCCGGTGTCACGGAGAGCGAGATCGTGTCGCCGACCGCCTCGTGGAAGCCGTCGTGCGCGCCGTCGCGGAACAGGTACGGCTGGTGCCGGTACGCCCGCTGGTAGTAGTTGTGCCCGAGCTCGTGGTGGATGACGTGGAACTCCTCCTGCGTGATGTCGATGCACATCTTGATCCGGAGGTCGTCGTCGCCGTCGACGTCCCACGCGCTCGCATGGCAGACCACGTCGCGGTCGCGGGGCCGCGAGAGCATCGAGCGCTCCCAGAATGAGCCGGGGAGCGGGTCGAGTCCGAGCGAGACGAAGAACCGCTCCGCGAACTTGACCATCGCGACCGGATTGGTCCCTCGCGATTGCAGGATCGGCGTGAGGTCGAACCCGGGGTCGGATCCCGCGGGGGCCAGGATCGGGAACAGGTGTTCCCACGTCTGCGCCCACATGTTGCCGAACAGGTGGGCCGGTACGGGTCCGTCCTTGGGGACGACGGCATCGCCGTACGTTTCCTGGAGCTTCCGGCGGACGTAGGCGTGAAGTTCCTTGTAGAGCGGTGCGACCTGCTGCCAGAGCCCCTCGACGGTCTTCGAGAACTCTTCGGGGGTCTGGTCGTACTTCGCGCGCCACATCTCGCCGAGGTCGCCGAAGCCGGCGTCCCGCGCCCCCTGGTTGCCGAGCTCGACGAACCGGACGTAGCCGTTCTTCATCGGGCGGGCGATCGTGTGCCAGCCGGTCCAGACGTCGAGAAGGACCGCGGGGTCGCGGCTCTCGCGGAGGATCTTCGAGAGCGCCTCGAGGTCGAGAGGCTCCTTCCGGCCCTTCGGGGTGTAGCGGCCTTTGGCATACTGCCCCTGGATGTCGGCGACGATCCCCGTGAGCTCCTCGGCCGCCTTCGGGTCGTCCGGGGCGGCGAGCGGCTGGCCGAGGCGGAGCAAGAGAGCTTTGCGAGCGTCGATCGGACCGAGGTGCTTCGCGTTCCACCGGACCGTCGCCTTCGCGAGGGCGGCCGACTCCCGGAGGTACCGCGCGTTCGCCTTTGCGCTCAGGTACTCGGTGTCGGGCGTGATGTAGGTGTTGTACACCCACTCGACCTTCGAGGTCTCGACGAACAGCTCGAGGAGCTTCGCCTCGGCGTCGGTGAGGAACCGGCCGGCCTCCGCCTCCGGCGGGGCGGCGATGGGCGAGCTCGACGCGGCGGAGGCGGCGCTCTGCGACGGGGGGCCGGGCATACCCCCGAGGCGAGACGAGCGACTACTTCCGAACTTCGGCGAGTCTCTGGGCGAGCTTGACGACGGCCCGCACCGCGTTCGCCGCGTTCTCGATCCGGTCCTGCGCCTGCAGGCGGGTCTCGCCCGGGCCGGAGATGCCGAGCCCGACCGGCTTCCCGTACTCCACGGACAGGTCGACGAGCTTCCGGGCGGCCTGGTTCATCACGACCTCGTCGTGCTTCGTCTCGCCCTCGATCACCGCCCCGAGCGTGACGACCGCGTCGACGTCGCCGCGCTCGAACAGTACCTTCACCGCGAGCGGCATGTCGTACACGCCGGGCGTCTTGACGACCGGGCCGAGCCGGGCGCCGAGGAACGTGACTTCCTCCTTCGCCCGCTCGAGCATCGCATACGTCACGTCGTAGTTGAACTCGCTCGCCACCAGCGCGATCCGCATTCCCGTTCCCTCGGAGCTTCCCTTCGGCATGTTCGTGAATCCTTCCTGGAGTGTGATCGGAGCCGTTCGGTCGGTCCCGGCTAGTACGCCGGCCGCACCGCCCCTACGTCGGCGAATCCCTGGCGCTGGCCGGTCGCCGCCTTGCGCGCGAGGTCCTGAGGCCGGAACAGCATCGCGTAGGCGTTCTCGGCGTGCTCCTCGGCGCGTCGGCGGGCGAGCGTCTCGAGTGTCTTTCCGTCGTCCGCCTCGCCCTCGAACACGAAGCACTCGATGACGGGCTTCGCCTCCAGGACCCCGGCGAGGATGAGGCCGGTCGACGCCTCGTGGGC
>DASYOF010000012.1:0-2515 GCA_036007995.1 Thermoplasmata archaeon | reverse complement strand
TCAGGTTGACCCCCTTCAAGATCTCCTTGCCGGCGACCTCCACGTGGAGGTTCCGGACGTCGAGTGTATGGGTCGGAGGCTGGTCGCCGCTCATTGAGAATCGTCGCCGGTCGGAACGAGCCGATACCCTTATTTAAGCATGGCGCGGTGTCTAAACTCCGCACCGACGCGGGGTCGCGGAGAACCGTTCGGATGGCCGCAGGGGAGATCCGCATCGGCGAGGGAACTCGCGGTCGCATCATCGAAGAGCTCGCCATTTCCCCGAAGACCGCGCGCGACCTTGCGCGCACGCTCGGGATCCAAGAATCGGCCGCCCGTGGTCACCTCGACCGTCTCGAAGAGCGCGGGCTCGTGGTTCCCACGTTCCGTCGCGAGGGAGTTGGCCGGCCGCGCAAGCGGTACCTGCTCACCCCGCAGGGCCAGGAGCTGTTCCCCCGCCGCTACGAACTGTTGCTCGACTCCGTAATGGAAGAGCTGCTCGCCAGCGAGGGGGAGGGATTCGTTTCCGCCCTGTTCGCCGACGCCGCCCGGCGGATGGCGAAGCAGATCGCGCGCGAGGTCCCTCACGGCGCGTCGCCGACCGCCCGGGCCCAGGCGCTCGCCGCCGCGCTGAATCAGCTCGGATTCCGCTGCACCGTCGAGACGACGCCCGAAGGGGCGCTCAAGATCGTGCGGACGAACTGCGTGTTCCGCCACAATGCGCTGACCCACTCCTACCTCCTCTGCGATGTGTTCGACAAGCACCTCACCGAGGAGCTCTTGGGCCAGGTCGGCCTCGACCTCCAGGATTCGATCACGCGCGGCGGGATGCGCTGCACCCACCTGATCCAGCTCCGGTAGCCGCGTGCGCCGCGCGTCCCGCTGACCACTTGCGGATTCCCGCGGGCCTTCCCCCGCGGGGTGTTCGCCGGGGCGCTAGCATGATGAGCGTCGTTCGAGTTCTGGCCATGGGTGACCAGAGTGAGGGACGGTCGATGAGCCCCCCGGACCTCGGCGTCGCGGACGCTCCCGTCGCCTTCCTGACCACGACCTCGCGTGCTCGCCTCCGTCAGATCGCCCGGCAACGATCTCCGTTGGAGACGGGCGGTCTCCTCTGGGGTCACCGCCTCCCCGGTCCGAGCTGGCGGGTGTGCGCGATCCGGGAGTTGCCGGATCCCCACGCCACGGCTCGCACGTACCGGGCGCCGCCCCGGGATGTCTGGACTCACCTCCGGGACACGCTCCCCGACGGAGCCGTCGTGGTCGGAATGTTTCACACCCACCCCGACTCCCCACCGACCGCCTCGCCGGTCGACTCCAAGTTTGCGAGTCCGGGGTACCTGCACGCGATTGTGGGTCGGGACGGGCCCCGCCGGCCCATCCGTGTCTTCCGTCGCGCCGCGCCGAACGAACCTTTGGCCGAGGTCGTCGTCGGGGCGTTCCGCCGGCGGTCCGACCCGTCCGAGGGCCGGCGCGGCAGAGGCGGCCGATGACCAGCGCACCGAAGGCTCCGTTGCTCGAGCTGCCGCCGTCGCTCCGGGAGCTCCTCGAGGATCCCCCGGAGGAGATCCGAATCCCCGGCACGACCGTCGAAGAGGTCCTGCAAGGCTTGGTCAAACGGTTCCCCCCGCTCCAACACCACGTCTTTTCGCCGACGGGGACGGTTCGGACCAGCCTCATCGTCCTGGTGAACGACGACGACATCCGATACCGCCAACGGTCGCGGACGCCGGTCACTCCCGCGGACCGGATCGTCCTCGTTCCGGCGTTGGCCGGAGGGGCGCCTCGGGGAGCGGCTCGAGGAAAGTCGTTGTCCCCCGAGGAACGACATCGGTACAGCCGCCATCTTCTGTTGCCCGAGGTCGGCGAGCCGGGCCAGCTTCGCCTACGACGCGCGCGGGTGCTCCTTGTCGGGGCCGGAGGCCTCGGCGCCCCGGCCGCCCTCTACCTGGCGGCCGCCGGGGTTGGAACGATCGGGGTCGTCGATAGCGACCGCGTCGAAGTCTCGAACCTCCAGCGCCAGGTCCTCTACGACACGGCGTCCGTCGGCCTCGGGAAGGCGCGCCAGGCGGAGCGCCGGCTCAAGCTCTTGAATCCGAACGTACGCGTCGTCCGCCACGCGACCCGCTTGACGTCGGCGAACGCCTTCCGCATCCTACGCGGCTACGACCTCGTCGTCGACGGCACGGACAACTTCCCGACCCGGTACCTCGTCAACGACGCGTGCGCGATCCTCGGAAAACCCGACGTGTTCGGGTCCGTGTACCGGTTCGAGGGGCAAGTTTCGGTGTTCGACGCGCGGCATGGCCCGTGCTATCGGTGTTTGTTCCCCGAGCCGCCGCCGCCGGAACTGGTCCCGTCGTGCGCGGAAGGAGGGGTGCTCGGCGTCGTACCCGGGATCGTCGGGCTACTGCAAGCCACGGAAGTCCTGAAGCTCCTTCTGAAGGTCGGCGAGCCGCTCGTCGGGCGCCTCCTCCTCATCGATACCCTCGCCGCCTCGAGGAGGGAAGTCCGCGTCCGCAAGAACCCGCGCGGC
>DASYOF010000011.1:0-2600 GCA_036007995.1 Thermoplasmata archaeon | reverse complement strand
CCTCGCGATTTTTTCGCGCGGCGGCGCGCGGAGCGCCGCCGAGCGAGCGGCCCGCTCTCCGGCTACCGGAGCGGGGGCGGCGGCGGGGGCGGGGCGCCGCCGGGCGGGGGAGGAGGCGGCATCATCCCGGGGGGCGGCGGTTGCTGCCAGGCCGGCGGCGGAGGTTGCTGCCAGGCCGGGGGCGGGGTCGGGGTCGACGGCTTGCTGCGGACCACGAGGACCACGATCACCACGATGACGATGATGACGATGAGGGGGACCAGCACGATGAGGAGCAGGAGGCCGAGCCCGAACGCGAAGGCGCTCCCCACGCCGACACCGGTGCCGTTCGAGATGCAACTGAGCGAGGAGCAATTCCCGCCCGCGCCTGAGGTGAAGTCGGTGCCGAGCCAGCTCGACGAGTCGGTGCCGGTAAAGCTCGCGTAGACCGCCTCGGCGTTCGCGCTGAACGAGTTCGCGGGGCCGACGAGCGCGGTCGCGATGGTGAAGCTGAGCGTCCCGCCGGAGGCGTGGTACGGGAGATAGCCGTTCGCCGAGGAGCTCGACGAGCTCCCCGAGTACTGCGCGGAGGTCGAGTTGTTCGAGAGGTAGACGTACGCCGAGGAGCTGCTCTGCCCTTCCCCCCCGAAGAAGACGAAGTAGGAGTACGAGGAGTTCGAGGTGACGAGGGAGCCGGCGACCGAGAGCGAGACGGAGACGTTCGACCCGCTCGAGTATGACGTGGAGAGCGAGACGAGGTCGACGTGGGAGTTGACGGTCGCGTTGGAGGCGGCCGAGAAGGTGAGGTTGTACCCGGTCCCGGCCGCCTCGGCGGCCGGCGCGAGAACGGTCACGATCGCGAGGAGAGCGGCCAAGGCCACGGTCCAGGGGCGGCCCATCCGACGGGTCATTGGTCCCGGAAGCGCGGGCCGGGGCTCTTCAACCTGCCGACGTCGCCGAAACCGCGCCCGGCGGCGCCGGACCGCCGGCTCTCGGTGACCGGCGCGTAATCGAGCCGCGCGCCCTTATATACCGAGCATCGGTCACCCGACCGCTTTTCCGATAAGCCGACGGAGGATTTCATGCACGCAATCACGGGGAAGGACGAGGAGCGTCTCCTGAAAGGTACCACCACGATCGGCATCGTCGCGAAGGACGGCGTCGTCCTCGCGACCGAGCGGCGGGCCACGGCCGGCACGATGATCGCGAACAAGTCGACGAACAAGCTGTTCAAGATCGACCAGAATCTCGGCATGACCGTCGCCGGCCTCGTCGGCGACGCCCAGGTGCTCGGCCGCTACCTTCGCGCGGAGGTCGCCCTCTACCGGCTGCGGCGCAGCGCCCCGCTCAGCGCGGAGGGCGCCGCGACGCTGCTCGCGAACATCCTCAGCGGCAACCGGATGTTCCCCTACTACGCCTGGCTGATCCTCGGCGGCGTCGACCAGAAGGGCGGCCACGTGTTCTCCGTCGACCCCGCGGGCGGGTCCATCGAGGACCGCTACGTGTCGGTCGGCTCGGGCTCGACGTTCGCGTACGGCGTCCTCGAGGAGGTCTACAGCCGCGACATCTCGGTCTCCGACGGCGTCGACCTCGCGCTCCGCGGCCTGACGGTCGCGATGAAGCGCGACAGCGCGAGCGGCGACGGCTACATCGTCCACACGATCACGTCCAAGGAGTACCGCGAATTCTCCGAGGACGAAATCAATAAGCGGTTGAAGTCGCTTAAGATCGCGTTGCCTCCCGTCCTCCCCTAACCCGCTTCGAGCCCCCTCCGGGGCGAACCCCTTCCCGCCAACCGATTCCAGATCAAGGATGAGTTTCGACTCGCTCATTGAGCAAACACGCGAGGCCTTGAAGGAGGTCTTGCCGGAGAACATCGAGGTCACCGACATCGAGCTCGAGGGCCCGCACATCGTTCTCTACACGAAGCAGCTCGACGCGTTCCTCTCCGGCGGGGACCTCCTCCGCCAGGTCGCCCAGCGACTCCGACGGCGCGTGCTCGTCCGGTCCGACCCCGCGATCCTGATCGACCCGAAGGAGGCCGAGGCCGCGATCCGCGAGCTGATCCCCCGCGAAGCCGAGATCCAGAACCTGTACTTCGAGCCGGAGACCGGCGAGGTCACGATCGAGGCGGCGAACCCCGGGGCCGCCATCGGCCGGCAAGGGTCGGTGCTGAACGAGCTCAAGCGGCGGATCGGCTGGGTCCCGACGGTCGTCCGGACGCCCCCGATCCCGTCGAAGACCGTCGAGGAGGTCCGCACCCACCTTCGGAACGTCTTCGACCAGCGGCGGAAGTTCCTCAAGAACGTCGGCGTGAAGGTCGCCCGGGACCGGCTTCCCGAGAAGCTCTGGGCGCGCACGACCGCGCTCGGGGGCTACCGCGAGGTCGGCCGGAGCGCCCACCTGCTCACCACCCAGAACTCGAAGGTGCTGATCGACTGCGGGATCGACCCCGGCTCCGACCGGACGCCGTTCTTCAACGCGCCGGAGCTCCTCCCCCTCGACTCCCTGGACGCCGTCGTCGTGACCCACGCCCACCTGGACCACTGCGGGCTCGTGCCGGTGCTGCTGAAGTACGGGTACAACGGCCCGATCTACTGCACCGCCCCGACGCGGGACAT
>DASYOF010000010.1:0-1938 GCA_036007995.1 Thermoplasmata archaeon | reverse complement strand
TTACGCGCTCGTGGCGGGCGTTGGACTGGTCGTTGTCGCTGCCGTAGCCGTCGGCCTGCTCCGCCGGAGGGACCGCCGCCGCCCGTCCCCGGGAGCAACGTAACACCCGAGCACCTGACTTTCGGCAACCGACGGTGGATTCCGCCCGCGGCTCCCCGCCGGCCGGCCGGGAGTGCGACTCGCTTTCCCTCCGCCCGATCGCGGGCCGGTCGAAGGCGGAACGAAGATCGAACCGGGCGCGTCCGATAGCGCCCCCGGCCCCGGGTGCATCGGCCCGGGGCGCGGGCCGGGGCCGGACGGCCCCGGTCGGACCGGCGCGCGCCGCTTCGGCCGCGGCCCGAAGGCCGCCCAGTGCACCCGCAGCGCTAGGTCTGGACGAGAGCTCGCGGTCTCGACCGCCCGCGCGACCGACGAGCTTGCGTCCACGAAGAGGGGAGAGAGCGCCGGCTATTTGTCTGCTTTCTGGTTAATTCTGTTAAGTTGGGGAAGGCCGAGGCCCGGTCGACGCTCCGAACAGCATCAGCGCGAGGCGACCCTGCGGGGTGAGGCGCACGCGGCCGCGTCCGCCGGTCGAGTCCCCGGAGACGAATCCCCACTTCGTCTCGAGCGGGCCCAGGCGGAGGCGGAGGCGACTGTGCTGGGCCTGGGCGCTCGGCGCTCGACCCCCGTCGGCCGGCCGGTCCAGGCCGAGGGCCCGGATCAGATCCCGCTTGCGAAGCGTCCCGCCGGCCCGGTCGAGCGCTTCCAGGACCTCGACGAGCTCGGTCGTCGGCGCGCGAAGCTCGTAGACGCTGACCGGGTCGACGGACCGGACGACGTCGTTGACCGGCCGGACCTTCGGCGTAAGACCGCTGTACCACGCGCGCGAGACCTGGACGTAGTACGGCTCCCCCCGCCAGAGCATGCACGCGAGCGTCCCAGCGATCGCGGTGATCTTCGTTCCCGTTGAGACGTTCACCCGGATCGGGACCACGCCGGCCGCGTTCCGGTCGGCTCGCTGCTCCGCGGCGAAGATGCCGCGGTACACCGCGAGCGCGCCGAACACGTCCCAGATCGGCGTCGGCACGAGTCGGACCTCCACCGGCCACCGGGCGGCTCGGAGGCGGCGCTGGACCTCGGCGAGGAACGGGGCCGCCGCGTCCTCGCCATCGCGGGTGACGAGGTACACCCGGTCGGCGCGGTCAGAGAGCACCGGTTCGACCACCCGCTCCACCTCGAACCCGACCGGAGCGAGGTGGATCCGGGCCCGCGGGTCACCGGGCGCGGGGCCGGCCGGCGCGACGGGGCGCGCTGTCGATCGACGGCCGCTCACGGGAGGGTGCGGCCCGGGGGCGGCGCCCCCGAGGGGACCGGGGGGGCGGGGCGCAGGGGGATCGACGGCGGAGGAGCGGGCCGCGGGCCCGAGAGCGGCGAGTCCGCCCTGGGTGGGGCGACGGGGCCTGCCGAGAGCGCCGCCGACGCCTCCGCGAACCGCGCGAGCCCACGCTCGAGCAGCTCCTCCTCGATCGTCAGGGGGGCCATGAACCGCAGGACGTGGTCGTAGCCGCCGCACGTGTGCATCAGGACCCCCCGTTGGAACAGCTCGTGTCGCATCGCCTTCGCCCGGTCGGTCCACGGCTGGCGGTCCGAGGGCGACCGGACGAACTCGATGCCGATCATGAACCCGCGCCCGCGCACGTCCCCGATCGAGAGGTCGGTCGCTTGCACGGCGCGAAACCGCTCCAGGAGCTGCCGTCCGCGACGCTCGGTCTGGGCGATGACGTCGGTCGAGGAGAGCACGCCGAGGACGGCGGTGCCGACGGCGAGGCCGAGCGGATTCCCCCGGTAGGTCCCGAGGTGGAACCCGGGCGGGAGGGAGGGAACGAGGTCGTCCCGGTACGCGACCATCGATACGGGCAGGCCCCCGCCGATCGACTTCGCGACGCAGATGATGTCCGG
>DASYOF010000009.1:0-4635 GCA_036007995.1 Thermoplasmata archaeon | reverse complement strand
CCTCGAGCCGTACGGCCGTACCATTCGCACTAGCCCGTACCGTCGAGTCCGCGGTGCGATACCGGGACCTCCTTTGCGCCGGATTGCGAAACGGCAGTCGACGGCGTCCTCGTCACGCGCCGCTCGTCGGGGAGGAGGAGTGCCGCGCGCGGGAAACTGGCCCGACGCGTGGGCGGCCCTCCCGGACGGGTTCCCCCCGACGTGGAGCGGGAGAATCGGAGTTGTGCGCTAGTGGTTGCCAATGCTTCGAACGAGTCCGAAGGCTCGGCGCTCTCCGCGCCTACGGGATCTCCCGCGACCCTGTCGTCGGGAAACTTCACGGCTCCACTTACGAATGTGGTGGTCTCCGCCACGTTGACCTTGGCCCCGCCGGATTTCCCAAGGCGAATTCGAATTTGGAACCGGTCGGGCTCGGTCGGCAGGTAGTGGGACCGGGCTGAGACCCTTCGGTCTGGCCCGAACATCCGGACGTTGCGGAGTGACCGTGGACCAGGCCCACTGGAGGGGGGGGCGCCGAGCAGGTGCCGGTTTTGGACACGACCCGAGATGCGGGGAGGCTCAAGGGGATCCGGCGGGGGGTTGCTTCGGAGTCGGGGCGCCGAGCGCCCGCAATCCGGATAACCTAACGGGCCTTCGCCGAACCGATGCTCCGGTGGGCCGGCGTCCTTGCCGTCGTCATCGCGCTCGGGCTCACGGGGCTCCCGACCCCGGGGCCGGGCTCCTCCGTTGCGTCTCCGAGCGCGGCGCACACCGCCGGGTCCGCACTCCTCGGCGAAGCCCGGGCGTCCTTGAACTCGAACTTGACGGTGTGGAGCAGGGATCCCACAACTCGAAACCCTGGCATGTTGTCCGGCGAGCTGCTCGTCTACGATGCTTCCGACGGGTACGTCCTTCTGTTCGGCGGACAGCGCTCGTTCTCCGGGCTGCCGGCGGCGTACTTGTCGGCGACGTGGAAATTTTCCAGCGGCGTGTGGACCGAACTTTACCCGCCGATCCACCCGACCATCCGTTTTGGCATGGCCGGGGCGTACGATCCCGTGGACGGGTACGTCGTCATGTACGGAGGAGGCGCGGTCGCCTACGGCTTCGCCCAGACATGGACCTTCCACGCCGGGGTCTGGACCGAGCTCTCCCCCCATCGGAACCCTGGACACCGCGGCGAGGTCCAGATGGTCTGGGACCCGGCCCTGCAGAGCGTGGTCCTCTTCGGAGGGTTGGGCGCCGACAATTCGACCTGGGCGTTCCGGGCCGGACAGTGGAAGGAGCTGCCGACCACCGTCGCGCCCGCCCCCCGCCGGCTGTACTCCCTCGCGTGGGATGGGAGGGACAACGCGGTCCTACTGTTCGGCGGTCTCTCGGATTCGAACACCTCCTCCACCCTCTTCAACGACACTTGGGAATTCAAGTCCGGGAGTTGGACGGAACGCCACCCCGCCGTCGCACCTGCGGCCCAGACGGGCGCTGCGATGGCCTTTGACCCCGATCTGGACAAGGTGCTCCTCGTCGATTCCGGGTCGTCGAACGACAGTTGGACCTACTCGAACGGGGTCTGGAGCCGGCTCGCATTTGCTGTGGCCCCCGTCGGCCGGTCGCAAGAGGGACTGGCCTTCGACCACCCCAGCGGCGAACTCGTGTTGTACGGGGGATACAGCTGCGCCAACTCCCCGGGCTGCAACAGTTGTCCTCGTTACGGACTCTGCGATGACACCTGGGAGTTTGGGAGGGCGGTCAACTTCTCCTTCGCGGCCAACTGGACGAACCTGACCTCGGTGCTCAACTCGACGCCGCCCCGGGTCACGGGATCGATGGCGTTCGACAGCGCCATGAATGTGACCGTCTGGTACGGCGCCGGGCATACCGAGACATATTCGGACGGGGAGTGGACGGACCTACCCAACGCGGGGACTCCGGAGAACGGCGCGGGGAACACGACGATCGCCTACGACGCCGCGGATGGGTACGTGGTCCTGTTCGGAGGACTCGCCGGCGGGTTTTTGGGGGACACCTGGGTGTTCGAGTATGGCTCGTGGAGATGGCTGGATCGCGCGGACCACGGTTCCACTTGCTACACCGACCCGCCCGTCGACTCCACCACGGGACCGTGTCCTCCGCCTTCCGCGGAGGGAGTGATGGCCTACGATACGGCGGACGGCTACCTGATCTACAACGGGTCGTGGAAGTTCGTCGGCGGCGTCTGGTCGCCCCTCGCAGCCAGTGAACCCAACATCACGGCCCTGACGTACGATGCGGCGGACGGGTACGTTCTCGCGCTCAATGCCTCGGGCGGGACGCTCTCCTACCACGCGGGAGTTTGGACCGTTGTTTCCCGTACCGGCGGCCCGGGCGTTCGTCGACTCGAGGCTCTGGCGTACGATCCGATTGTGCGGGCCGCGGTACTGTTTGGCGGGATTGGGATCGCGTACTACGGGGCGTTCTTCTACGAGGACACCTGGGAGTACCGGGCCGGGAACTGGACGAACGTCACCTGGGTGGTGGGCCCTTCGTCGCGGGCGGGAGCCGCGATGGCGTACGATCCGGCCGATGGCTACCTGCTACTTTTCGGCGGGTTCGGCACGCAGAACTATGCCGTCACCTACCGGGTGCTCAATTCCACCTGGGTCTACTCCGAACGGCTCCTCACCATCGCCGAAGCGCGTCCGACGATGGCCGTACCGGGGCAGTCGATCTCCTTCGAGGGCGAGTGGGCCGGCGGACCTCCCCCGACCTCCTTCCGATGGACCTTCGGTGACGGCACTGGAAGTTCGCTCCCGGCGGCGAACCACTCGTTCGCGTCGGTGGGAAGTTACGTCGCGACGTTCTATGCGAACGCTACGGGGAACTCGACTTCGTCCCCGGGATCTGTCAGCGTGACGATCGTGCCGAGCCGATTGAGCATCATCGCGAGTGCGGACCCTGTCGACGAGAATACCTCGATCACGCTTTCGGCTTGGGTGGACTTCGGCACTCCGCCCTACTCGTACAACTGGTCCGCGAACGGAACGTCGCCCGACAATTCGGCCTCGACGAACGCAAGTGCGAGCTTCACGTTCTTGGCGCCCGGTGTCTTCCCGGTCCGCCTCACCGTCAGCGACTCGTTGAACACAACGGTGACCGCCGAACGGAATATGACCGTCGACTCGGATCCGAGTTCCGCGAACCTGAGTGTCGTCCGAGAGACCACGGACACCGGGGTCCCCGACCAGTTCACGATTCGCCAAGAGAACGGCACCCCCCCGTACGAGTACGCTTGGAAGTTTGGAGACTCCCCGGCCCCCGTTTTCACGAACGATCCGTCGGTCAACCACACCTACTCGTCGCCCGGGAGTTTCCTCGTCACCGCCTGGGCAAACGATTCGGGGGGCGGGTCGACCCATGCGTCGCGGAGCGTCACGGTCGTCGACCGACCTTCGGTGACGATCCAGCCCGGCTCGGCCGACGCCGCGACACCAATCCGGTTCAGCGAATCCGCGTCCGGGGGGGTGGCCCCGTTTTCGGCCATCTGGATGTTCGGCGACGGATCCGTCGGGTCCGGACTCAGCCCCAGCCACACGTACAGCGACGCCGGCGTCTTTTCGGTCACCCTGAACTGGACCGATGCGGTGGGGGTCTCGGCCCAAGTGATCGTGCCGGTAGTGGTCAATCCGTCGCTAGCCGTGTCGCTCCGCCCTTCGAACGATTCGCCGGTCGTGGGTCAGGAACTGGAGTTCACCGCGTCTGCCTCCGGTGGGCGGGCCCCGTTCGTGTACTCGTGGGCCGCCGTGCCGGCCGGGTGCGCCCCGGACGGCCCGTCGGCCCTCACGTGCCGACCGTTGCTGGCGGGAGCGTATTCCGCCGACGTACTCGTGAGCGATGCCAACTCCGCCGGTGCGAGCGCCGCGGCGAACGTCACGGTCCTGTTCGGGATCGCCGTCGAGGCTCCGGCGGCGATTGTGGAAGGAAGCCCGCTGGTCATCTCGGTGGACCCGCTCGGCGGGATCTCACCGCTCCACTTCAGCTACAGCGGCTTGCCCGCGGGCTGCGAACCGGCCGACGTGCCGCACCTCACTTGCACCCCCACTCAGAGCGGACTCGTCCGGATTACCGTCCATGCCAACGATGCGGCGGGGAACTCCGCGTCCGGACAGGCCTCGATCGACGTCGAGCCGCGCTCGGGGTCCCCGGCGCCGGTCGACTCGGCCCCGCCGTCCTGGGTGCTGTGGTTTGGTGCCGGAACGGGAGCCCTCGTCGCCGCTATCGCGGGGGCGTGGTGGCTCGCGCGCCGACGTCGGGACTCGACGCCCCGTCACTGAAGCGGCTTCGCCTCAACCAAGGGCGGCACCCGCGGAGTAGGGCGCCGGTCGCAACCGCACTCAGGCCCGCGGGGCGCTCCCGTCCGGCGCCGCCCGCGAACTACAGGGACCCTTCGATTTCCGGTTGCGGATCGATTCCTCACGCTCCGCGCCGGGTCGCCCGCATGCTCCCGTCGTGGAATGCACCACGCCACCCCCCCCGTCGGTCGCTCCAGGTGGCCCGGGGTTCGCCCCCGATGCGAGCCCCAAGCTCTCGGTCGAGGGGCGGAGGAGCGAACTAGCCTACAGGTTGATGTGTCGCCAATTCCTGCCGCGCCCCGGCCGAGGGTCGGATCGATGTCGACGT
>DASYOF010000008.1:0-2639 GCA_036007995.1 Thermoplasmata archaeon | reverse complement strand
ACCAGCCCGACGGAGATCCAGCGCCTCGCGATCGGCGCGCTCGCCGGGACCGACGACGTCCTGCTGATCTCCCCGACGGGGTCCGGGAAGACCGAAGCGGCCGTGCTGCCGCTCCTCTCCGAGCGGCTCGCCCGCCCCGGCCCCCCCATCGGGATCCTGTACATCACCCCCTTGCGGGCGCTCAACCGGGACCTCGAGCAACGGCTGCTCGCGCTCGCCGAGGCGGTCGGACTCACCGCCGCGGTCCGGCATGGCGACACCTCGGCGAGCCAGCGCGTGCGCCTCTCGAAGCATCCGCCGGACCTTCTGCTGACCACCCCCGAAACCCTGCAGCTGCTCCTCGTCGGGCCGCGCCTCCGCATGGG
Source organism: Thermoplasmata archaeon (assembly GCA_036007995.1). Taxonomy (GTDB): domain Archaea; phylum Thermoplasmatota; class Thermoplasmata; order Lutacidiplasmatales; family UBA184; genus Lutacidiplasma. Next base: position 2,274 of record DASYOF010000008.1, on the reverse strand, counting down.
GCTGCAGGGCGTCCAGGCGGTGATCGTTGACGAGCTCCACGAGCTGGCTCCGTCCGACCGCGGCGCGCAGCTCATGGTCACGCTCGAACGTCTCGACGCGCTCGTGGGCCGACCGGTCCGCCGGGTCGGCCTGTCCGCCACGATCGGCAACCCTGAGGAGGTCGCGCGGTACCTCTCGCCGGCCCCCCGCCAGGTCCAGGTCCGAAAAGCGGCCCAGCCGCGCCGGGTGACGATCACCGCGGAGGTGCCGCGCGACGATCGGCCCCCGCTCTCCGCTTCGCTGGTCGAGGAGCTCCGGGCGGACCCGATCCAGCTGGCCGCGCTCCGGGCCTTGGAGGAGACGATTCGGGCGCACCGCACCACGCTCGTGTTCGTGAACACCCGACCCACGGCCGAAGGGCTCGCGGCGCGACTGAATCGGCTCGCCCCCGACCTTCCGGTCTCGGTCCACCACGGCTCGCTGTCGCGCGAGGTCCGAGAGGAGGCGGAGAAGGACTTCCGCGAGGGGAAGCTCCGGGGTCTCGTCGCCACCTCGTCGCTCGAGCTCGGGATCGACGTCGGTTTCGTCGACCACGTGGTGCAGTTCGGCTCACCGCACCAAGCCGGGCGGCTCCTGCAGCGGGTCGGCCGATCCGGCCACCGCCTCGACCGGGAGGCGCACGGGCTCGTCCTCGCCCTCGACGACGAGGACCTCGAGGAGGCCGCCGTCCTCGCGCGCCGGGCGGTGCACGGCGAGGTCGAGCCGACCACCTGGCGGCGCGGGAACCGGCTCGCCGCGGCCCAGCAGCTCGTGGCGACCCTACGGGCCGACCGCACGGTCGACCTGGCCGCCGTCGCGCGGACGATCCGGGCCGCGGAGCCGACGAGCGAGCTCTCCGACGCGGATTGGGAGAAGCTCGTTGAGTACCTCGAAGGTCTGGGTTCGCTCCGGCGGGAGGGGGCGCAGCTCCACCCGGGGCGCGGCACCCTCGAACGGTTCTACGCCACGCTCTCGCTGATCCCGGACCAGCGGACCTATCGGCTGCGGGACATCGGCACCCGTCGGCCGATCGGCACGCTCGACGAACGGTTCGTGCTCACCCAGATCCTCGGGGAACCGAAGCAGATCTTCCTGCTCCACGGACGAACGTGGAAGGTCGTCGAGTTCCGCGACGACGAACTCCTCGTGGAACCGTTGCGCGAGATCGGTCAGGAACCCCGCTGGGTCGGCGAGGACCTTCCGGTACCGTTCGACGTCGCGCAGGAGATCGGGCGGCTCCGGCGGGAGGGGACGGTTGCGAAGTATCCGCTCGGACCGGACGCGCGTCTACGACTCGAAACCCGGTTCGTCGCCGGGCACGCGACGGGAACCATCCCCGACGACCGGACGGTGACCGTCGTCCCGCAGGGACGCCTCGTGGTGTACGGCTGCTGCTTCGGAACGCGCACCAACGACACGCTGGCCGTCGCCGTCGCCGGCGGGCTGACCGAACGGCTCGGTGCCCGGGTCGAGGTCGTCGCCGTCGAGCCGACATGGATCGTCCTCGGCCTGCCGGTCGCCGTCGACGCGGACGGACTCGCCCAGGCGATCCGGCTCCCTCCGGAGGACCTCGACGGGATCCTCACCCGGCTCGTTCCCGCCGGGCTCGAGTACCGCTGGGTGTTCCTGAACGTGGCGCGAAAGTTCGGCGCGCTGCCCGCGTCGGTCGACGCCCGCGACGCGCGCCGGTTGGAACCGCTCCTCGACGCCTCGCAGACGAACCCGCTCGGGGAGGAAGCGCTCGACAAGACCCTGCACGACCGGTTCGACGTCGACCACGCCCGGAGCGTGCTCGAGCGCATCCGCGACGGCGAGATCTCGGTCGTCGCGACGCCGAGGTCCGACTGGACGGACCTTCCCCTCGCGCGCCTCAAGTGGCGCGAGCTCCCCGATGTTCCGCCTCCGACGCTCCTGCGGGCGGTCGAGGAGCGGTTGCGGGCGGAGTCGCTCACGCTCGTCTGCCTCCGCTGCGGATTCCAGAGGACCACGACACCGGCGCGGTACGCCGCCGAAGGCGGCAGCCGCTGTGGGTTGTGCCACGGAGCGCTGTCGGCCGTGATGTCTCCTAGGCGCACCGACGAGATCAAGGCGCTCGTGACGTACGCGAAGCGCAAGTGGAAGGGCCGCAAGGCGCCGCGGTCCCTCCCCGAGTCGCTCCCTCCCCTGGTGCGGGCCGGCTACACGTCCGCCGAGCTGGTGGCCAACTTCGGTGAGCGGGCGCTGCTCGCGCTCGCCGCCCGCGGCGTCGGCCCGGA
>DASYOF010000007.1:0-5133 GCA_036007995.1 Thermoplasmata archaeon | reverse complement strand
CCCGGAGTCCGCCATCCGTCCCACCGTGCCTCCCCCGGCGATCACGGCCGGGAACGGCTCCGAGGAGAAGGGGACCGCGTCGGCCCCGGACGGCCGACCGATGTCCGCGCGGATCCTGTTGCACCTCTACCGACAGGGGGTACCCGATCCCAACCGGGCGGTACCGGTCGCGTTCGCTCAGGAGGGGCTCGCCGTCGCGCTGGGCCGTCCCCAGAGCGCGTTCGCCCGGGCGCTCCTCCGGTTGGAGGAGGCTGGCCTCATTCGGGCGGAGCTCGCCCACGTCCAAGGCCGGGGACGGCGCGCGAAGACCTATCGGTTGACCCCTCAAGGTGAGTCGGCGGCCCGCCGGCTGGGAGCCGCCGGACCATCGAGCTCCGCGGAAACCGTTCGAGACTCGCGACCGCCGGGGTGAGGCGAGCCGTCCGTGCCTCGGCCGAGCGCGGATGGGACTGGCCAGATTTGAACTGGCGTCTCGGAGTCCCGAACCCCGAAGGATGGACCAAGCTACCCCACAGTCCCACTGCGCGGCGGGCGAGCCGACCGCGGGTCGCTATATGAACTTGGAGGAGCCGCGACCGCCGACGGCGTTTCGCGACCTTCCCGGCGGGACGAATACCGCCACGAGCGCAAGCGACGGCATGGCCGCCGCCGCCGAACCGACCGCGCCTCCGCTCGAGGGCGCGAAACCGGTCCCGCAGCTCTCCTGGAGCATTCCGGGACTCGCGGAGGATCCGTCGCTCTGCCTGAGGTGCCGCTCCGCGCAGCTCCTGTGCGGCCGACCGGTCTGCCCGATCCTGGTCCGGTACGAGGCGTTCGCCCGGACGATGCCGATGGTCGGCTCGACCCACCTCGAGGGGTCGACGCCGCCCGGCGTGTTCGTGGGGCGGTACGGCTACCCGAAGGTGTCGGTCGGCCCCTTGGTCAGCCCGCTCCACGGGGACACGCTGCTCTACGACACGCCGGAAGACTGGGTCGGCCGGTCGGTGCCGGAGGTCGTCGGGTTCCGGACGATGCTCGTGCGGGGCACGCACCGCGTCGCCGTGGCCCAGGCCGACCGCCCGGACCGGTATCTCGAGAAGCTCCAGACGCTGGCGCTCTCCGCCGCCTCGGTCGAAACGGAGGCGGAGTTCCGACGCCCGCCCCGCGGCCACCTGGCCCTCTCCGAGTCGACGCCGCCGTACGGGCCGTCCGCGCCGATCGAACGGCTCCGGCTCGACGTTCGGCGGGTCGACCAGAGCCTCGAACGACTGAGCGGCGACACCGACGCCTTGGCCACGACCGCCGTCCACGAGCTGTACGGCCGGGGCGTCTACGTGAGCCGGATCCAGCGGGCGTTCAGCGCCGGTACCCTCGGTCGGCAGGGCCACCGGAAGCTCGTCCCGACCCGGTGGTCGATCACCGCCGTCGACGATATCCTCGGGAAGCAGAACCTACGGAGAATTCGGGACCTGCCCCCGCTCTCCGAGTACTGGGCGTTCCCGTACACCGCTCTCGACAATCGGTGGCTTCTCGTCCTGCTGCCGGGCGCCTACCGGTACGAATCGATCGAGGCGTGGTACCCGAACACGCTGTGGAACCCGGACCCGGCCCGCATCGTGATGATCGGCGACCACGAGTGGTACCGCGGCCGGACCACGTACGCCTCGATCGGCGGCTGCTACTACGCGGCCCGGCTCGCCACCTCCGAGGCGTTGCTCAGGGTCGGTCGGCAGGCCGGCGTCCTCGTGCTCCGCGAGGTCCACCCGGGCGAGATCCTGCCGCTCGGGGTCTGGAACGTCCGGGAGCACGTGCGGGCCGCGCTGCAAACGACCCCGCTCCGATTCTCCGATGTGGCGGACCTGCAAGCCCAGATCCGGTCGACGTTCGCGATCCCGCTCGAGCGCTGGCTCACGCAGAGCGCGCTCCTCCACGACGCCCGGACGCAGCGCCGGCTCGAGGAGTTCGGCGAACCGGCGCCGTGACCGGCGACCGCCGGGTCAGCCCACCGGCGCGCCGCACCCGGCGCAGAACCGGTCGCCCGCCTCGAGCGGCGTCCCGCACGCCGCGCACGCGGTCGGCGCCTTCGCGGTCCCGCACGACCGGCAGAACCGGTCGGTCGTCTTGAGCGGCCGTCCGCACGACGAGCACGGCTCGGTCCCGGACGGGGTCGACGCCGCCGCGGACGCCGGGATCGCCGGGGTCGGGGGGATGCGGGTGAGCGGCGCGGGGAGCGACTCGATCTGCGTGCCGAGGGCCCGCCGCGCCCGCAGCGCGAGCCGGAGCGCCTCGGTGTAGTCGGTCCGGTCGTAGGCGGCCTGCGCCACGGTCGCCCCGGTCCGCGCCTCGGCCACGCCGGGCGAACCGCCCGGCGCATTCCCGGCGCGCTCGATCTCTTCGAGCAGGAGGTTGATCTGGAACCGGGACTCGGCGCGGTTCTTCGCGAGGCGCGGCGGGGAACCGGGCTCCGGCGAGATCGCGACGGTCCCCGTCGGGGCCGGAGTGCCGTTCGGTCGGGTCGTCGGGTCGGGTTTCGGGGCGGAGTTCGGCATGGATCGGGAGACGGCGGGGGCGAGGAGGAGGGGCGAACCGCTCGCGCGCTGGGCGAGCAGGAGCTCGTGCGCGCGGCGGGCGGCGCGGTTCGCGTCCTCGTACTCGCCGTGCAGCAGCGCGCTCTCGGCGTCGGCGATCGCGCTCTCGGCGATGTGGACGTCGGCCCCGTTGCGCTTCAGCGTCGCCGCCTCCGACCGCGCGAGGACGAGGAGGTTGTGCGCCCGGTCGTCGGCGTGCTTCGGGGACTCCCCGACCGCTTCCCGGAGCTGGGCGAGGCGCGCCTTCAGGCGGCGGTGGAGGATGTAGTAGAGGCCGAACCCGACGCCGAGCAGGAGCAGGGCGACGAGGATCAGCTCATCGATCAGCAGCGACGTCACAGGTCAAGGGCCGTCGGGCCCTCGGCGGAATGTACGCGAAGTTCCGCTATTTAGCCGCCACCGCCGAGGGGGGCCCCCGGCGGGCGGCGACCGACGTCGCCCCTCGGCTCAGAAGACGCTCAGCTTGTCGGTCAGCAGCTTCTGGGGGATCGAGCCGATGTCGTCGAACCACCGGTTCGCGACCGCCTCGGCGTCCTTCTGGACCTTCGCGAGCTTGACGCCGCTCGCGGGGAGCACCTGGAGGCTCGCGACCTGCGGCTGGTCGACCGGCTTCCCGATCTGCGAGAGGATCCGGACGTGGACCTCCTTGACGTTCCCGCCGGCCTCCTTGACGATGTCCTGGGCGATCTGGATGCCGAGGATGTTGTAGATCTTCCCGACGTGGTTCACCGGGTTCTTGCCGGCGGACGCTTCGAGGCTCATCGGCCGGCACGGCGTGATGAGGCCGTTCGCCCGGTTGCCCCGGCCGACCGACCCGTCGTCGCCGGCCTCCATCGAGAGTCCCGTGACCGTCAGGTAGTAGCGGCCGAGCTCCGGGTCGTCGGCGGTGTTGACGTCGATCTTGACCTCCCGGTTGGTCAGCTTCGACGCCTGGTCCGCGAGCTTGTCGCGGATCTCGTCGCAGACGCTCTGGTACTCCTTCGGGTTCGCGATCTCGCTGTCGACGAGCGCCGCGGCGACCGTGAGGTGGATCGCGTCCTTCTGCCGGTACCCCATCACCTTGACGTCCTCGCCGAGCGCGGAGAGCTTCTTCTTCAGCTTCGTCGTCAGGAACCGCTCGCTCTCGAGGACGAGCCGCTCGGTGTCGGAGTACGGTGCGAACCCGACGCCGAACGACGTGTCGTTCGACAGGACCGCCTTGTCCTTGTCGTCGAAGACGCCGCGGAGGTCGATCGACCCCTGTCCGATCCGGCAGTCGAAGTCGACGTGCTTGTCCACGTCGAGGTGGGAGCAGATCGACTTCATGTACGTCTTCGCCGCGTCGATCGCGACCTGCCGGTAGGCGAGCTTCTCGCCATCGACCTCGGTCGTCGCCCGCCCGACGAGCAGCACGTAGATCGGGTTCGTGACCTTCCCGCCGCCGAACTTCGGCTCGCTCGCGCCGCCGACGACCTGGGTCTCATCGGTGTTGTGGTGGAGGATGCGGCCGAACTCGTCGAGGTAGAGGCGCGAGAGCGCGCGGCTGACGCTTTCGGAGATCCCGTCCGCCATCGAGTCGGGGTGGCCGAGCCCCTTCCGCTCGACGAGCTCGACCTCTTGGTCCTCGATCGGGACGGTGCGGAGCGGCTCGACCTGGATGTTCCGGCCCATGGGGGTCACTCGGGGCCGGCGGAGAAGGTCGCGGGGATAACCCTTACGTCCGAGAGCGGGCCGGTCGGACCCCGCTCCGCGCGCCGGTTGCGTCAGGAGAAAAGCGGTTTCGCAAAGTGGGTCCCGGCGCGCTCGAACCCGAGCGCCCGGTAGTACTCGCGGGTCCCGACCGCGCTCGTGACGTAGAGGCGACGGGCGCCCGAAGCGCGGGCGACCTCCTCGGCCCGGGCGAGCAGGGCGCGGCCGGACCCGCGGTGCTGGAACGCTCCTTCGGCGGACGGACGCCCCACGGCCGTCTCCGCCCCGAGGACCTTCAATTCCCGGATCACCGGCCCGTCCGGTCCAACGACCGGGGCCTCCCGCGGAATCCGGAGCCTCAGAAACCCGCCGACCGTCCCGGTCGCGGGGTCTTCGAGCGAGAGGAACCACTCCGTTCCGCCCGCGGCCTCGTACTGCGTTTCCCACGGGACAAGCTGGCCGGGGTCCGGATTCGCCCGGCGACCCGGTTCCCGGCATCGGAGGCACTCGCACCGCAGGCCCTGCTCCTTCAGCCGCTGGAGCGCGAGCTCCCGCAGATTGCCGGACCGGACGCCGGCCGCGATCAACCGGGCCGGAATGTCGCGCTGGATCCGCTGGATACGGACCCACCGCGGAAGGCGGGCCTTCAGGCGGGCGAGGAGGTCGACCGCGGTATCGACGTCGTATGGGACGTACTGCCCGTCCTTCCACTGCTCGAACAGCTCGGTGCCGGGGATGACGAGCGTCGGGTAGATCTTCAGCATGTCCGGACGGTAGGCGGGATCGTCGAACAGGCGGACGAAGTCGGCCTCGTCCCGGGCGGGGTCCATGCCGGGGAGGCCGAGCATCCAGTGGTACGCGACCTTCAGCCCGGCCTCGCGGGCGGAGCCGGTGGCCT
>DASYOF010000006.1:0-8167 GCA_036007995.1 Thermoplasmata archaeon | reverse complement strand
CGAGGCGGTCGTCTCGACGAGTCGAACGGTCGGGACGTCCGACCCGAGCTCGAGGAGCGCTCGTTCGCACGCCGACCGGAGGTCCTCCGGTTCGCGCCGCTCGATCACGCCGGCTTCCCTGCGGCCGAGTCCGTGCGGTGGGAGCGGGCCGCGGCCGGGCGGCGCGGAATCGCCGGCTCGGTCCCGCCGGTCGCCCCGCTGGGCGCGAGAAGCGAGCGCAGGGCGACGAGGTCCGACACGTACGCGGCGTAGTCGTCGTCGGCCAGCGGGGTTTCCAGGTACCCCGGTACCGTCGCCCAGATCGGGTCGTTGACCAGCGACCGGAACCCGTCGAGTCCGAGCAATCCCTTCCCGATGTTCTCGTGGCGGTCGAGGTGGGAGCCGAGGTCGGCCTTCGCGTCGTTCAGGTGGAAGGCGCGGACCTCCGCCGTCCCGAGCTCGGACGAGATCCGGTCGACGAGGCTCCCGTACGTCTCGGGGGTCCGGAAATCGTTGCCGGCGGCGAACAGGTGGCACGTGTCGAGCGTGACGCCGACGCGCGCCTGGTCGGAGACCCCGTCGAGGACCGTCCGCAACTCGGGGAACGTCGAGCAGAGCGCCGTGCCCTGGCCGGCGGCGTTCTCGAGGAGCAATCGGACCGGGGACTCAGGCGTCTTCGCAAGCACCCAGTTGAGGCTCTCGACGATCCGCTTCAGTCCGGCGTCCGGCCCCTCGCCCATGTGCGCGCCCGGGTGCAGGATCAATCCGTCGACCCCGACCTTCGTCGCCCGTTCGATCTCGTCGAGCAGCGCCTTCCGGGAGCGTCCGAGCATCGCCTTCTTCGGGCTGGCGAGGTTGATCAGGTAGCCGTGGTGGACGGCCGTCGCCTTGAGGCCGGTCTCCTGAACGGCGGCCCGGAACTCGGCGGCCGCCTCGTCGGCGATCGGCGGACCGGCCCACAACTTCGGACTCTTCGAGAAGATCTGGATCGCGTCGCAGCCGATCGCGCGACCCTGCCGGGGCGCCTCGCCGAGGCCGTCGGAGATCCCGATGTGCGCCCCGAGCCACACGTCGGCGCGGAGCGAGGCGCGGGACTTAACGGTTCATGCGCGAGCGGGTCCGCTCGGCAAGTTGCGGAGGCTGACAGCTTTCCGCGGTTCCCGTAGGCTCGCGCACTTCAGTACCGCGCGGAACGCCAGTGGGCTTAACTTCCGGGTTCGGAATGAGACCGGGTGTTTCCCCACCGCTTTGGCCGTCAGCCGACCGAACGACCGAACCGGACTATTTAACGGCTCGCGGAACGACGGTCCGACGACGGGACAAAGGGTATCCCCCCGACGCCCCTCGGACGCCGAGGCCCCGACGACCGGTGCGTCGCCCCCCTAGGTGAACCTCGGTGAGCTCCCCTACTTTTCCCCGGGTCCGGGAGTACGGCGTCGACCTGAAGCTCGACTTCGCGACCGGCGAGTTCCGAGGGACCGTCGCGGTCCTCCTCGCCGAACCGGTCCGGCAGTGCCGCCTCTCCTCGCTCGACCTCGAGGTCCGACCCGTCGACCCGGCGGTCCGACTCGAGCTGCGGCCGGACGACGAGGAGATCCTCGTCGATCTACCGGCCCAGTCGGACACGTTCTCGCTCGCGTTTTCGGGCAAGGTCGCGGACCGCGGCCTCCTCGGGCTCTACTGGTCCCGATTCGGGACCGGCCGGATCGTGGCCTCCCAGGCGGCCGCCACCGGGACGCGCCGGATCTTCCCCTGCATCGACCGGCCCGACCGGCGCGCGGTCGTTCGGCTGAGCCTCACCGTCGACGACGGCCTCGAGGCGATCTTCAACACGCCGGTCGTCGCCGAGCGGGTCGTCGGGGGCCAGCGGACGTTCGACTTCGCCCCGACCCCCTCGATGGCAACGTACCTCGTGTTCCTCGCCATCGGCAAGTTTGACTGGTTACCGGTTGAAGGCCGGCTCGGCCGAGTCCGCGTCGCCGCCCCACCCGGTCGCGGTCCCGCGGGGGCGTTCGCCCTCTCTCACGGCGCCGAGATCCTCGCGGCGTTCGAGACCTACTACGGAATTCCGTACCCGCTCGCGAAGCTCGACCTCGTGGCCGTACCCGAGTTCGCGTACGGGGCGATGGAGAACTGGGGGGCGATCAGCTTCCGCGACATGCGGCTGCTCGTCGGGGCCGACACGAACGCGCGGCAAAAGCGCGAGACGCTGACGACGATCGCCCACGAGATCGCGCACCAGTGGTTCGGCAACCTCGTCACGATGGAGTGGTGGACCGACATCTGGCTGAACGAGAGCTTCGCGACGTTCATGGAGGAGAAGATCATCGAGCGGCTCTACCCGACGCTCGGGATCTCCGACGACTTCCTCCTCGACTGGGGGTCGTACGCCCGGCTCGGCGACTCGCTCGAGACGACCCATCCGATCCACGTGCCGGTCGACCACCCGGACGAGATCAGCGAGATCTTCGACGAGATCTCCTACGGCAAGGGCGCGAGCGTGCTGATGATGGTCGAGGCGCTCCTCGACGAAGAACCGTTCCGGGCCGGCGTGATCGCCTACCTCAAGAAATACGCCTACGGGAACGCGACGAGCGCGGACCTGTGGAACTCGCTCGAGACCGCCTCGGGCCGTCCGGTCACTCGAATCCTGTCGGAATGGGTGCGACGCCCGGGGATCCCGCTCCTCGAGGCAACGGCGGACGGAGAGTCGATCCACCTCCGGCAGAGGCGATTCCGGTTGAACGGCCAGCATGACGCGGAGATTTGGCCGATCCCCCTCGGAGTGTACCGGGACGGCGTCGTCGAGCGCCGTCTGTTCGAGTCCTCCGAAACGGTCGTGCCGAGGAACGGCGCGAAGAGCCTCCACCTGAACCCCGGTGGCCTCGGGTTCTACCGGGTCCGGTATGACGGCGCCCTGCTCGAGCGCGTCCTCGCCGAGTTCCCGACGTATCCCCCGATCGACCGGTGGGCGATCCTCACCGACCTCTACGCCTTCGTCCTCTCCGGGGACGTCTCCCTCGAGCAGTACTTCCGGTTCGTCGACGCGAGTCGGGATTCGACCGACTACTTGGTCGTCCACGAGCTCGCGAACCAGCTCGCCTCGATCCGGCCCACCCGGATCGCCCCGCTCGGCGCGATCCTCGCCGACACGACGGAGTTCCAGCGGAGCGGCATCGGGTTCTTCCGGGCCCAATCCGAGCGCCTCGGCGCCGCCGCGGTGAACGGCGAACCGGACACGGACGGCATCCTCCGCGAGCGGGTCCTCCTCGGCCTCCTCGCGTACGACGAGCGACTGGCGAAGCAGCTCGCCGGCCACTTCGACGAGTACGACCGGCTCGACCCCAACCTCCGCGAGCCGGTCGCCTACGCGTACGCCCGGGTCAACGGGGCGACCGGCCAGACCGCCCTGTTCGAGCGGATCGCGAAAGCGACGAGCGAGGGGGACCAGATGAAGCTCGAGCGGGCGCTCGCCGGCGCGACCGATCCGGCGTTGCTCCGGACCGCGCTCGCGGCCATCGGAACCCCGAAGATCAACCGGGCCCACGTCTCGGTGCTCGTCTACCAGACGGCGCTGAACCCCCACGGACGGGACGCGGCGTGGGAGTGGCTGACGACGCGCCTCGTCGCGCAGGCGACCTCCCTGCGGGGGACCGGCCTCGTCAGCGAGATGCTCGAGCACTCGACGCCGTTCGCCGCCCTCGGCCGGGGAGAAGCGGCGGCGAAGGCGGCGTTCGCCGCGCAGCCGGTCCCCGAGGGCGAGCGGGGGATCCGGAAAGGCCTCGAGTGGCTCCGAGTCTTCGAGGCGGTCCGGGCTCGCGTCGCACCGCGCCGGGCGGCCTAACGCGGGACGGCGACCCGGGGGTCTTTCCGGCTTCGGCCGGCCCAGGTTCCGTCCCCGGCGGACCAGATGTACCAGGTGCCGTGGGCCTGGCTGAGGCGGACGCCGTCGCCGTCGTACAGGTTCCCTTCCACGAACGCGAGGTGGCGGCCCCGTCGGACGACTTCGCCCCGCGCCCGCAGGCGGGCGCCCCGCTGGGCCGGTCGGAGGAATTCCACGTAGAGGCTCGTCGTGGCCGTGACCTCGTCCTCCCGCAGCGTCGTGACGACCGCGCCGCCCATCGCGGTGTCGAGGATCGTGGCGTAGACGCCGCCGTGCACGACGCCGTTGATGTTGAGATGCCGCTTCGTCACCGTGCCGCCGACGACGCAGACGCCGGTGCCGGTCTCGGACGGGTCGACCGTGAACCCGACGGAGGAGTGGAACCCGCCGAGCCCGCGGCCGCTCAGCCACCCCGGGGGCGGGTGGACCGGTTTCGGTTCCGCGGGTCGGCTCCGGGCCATCGTCGGCCGTCGACGTGTCGGCGGGCATAAGTACTCCGCCCCGTGGTCGGCGACCGATGGCCCGAACGGCGATGGAGGCGGGGTATGAGGCGGCCCCGAACATCGCCCTCGTCAAGTACTGGGGGGTCCGGTACGAGGCGCTCGGCCTTCCGTACAACAGTTCGCTGTCCGTCACGCTCGACCGCCTGCGCACCCGGACCCGGGTCCGCTTCGACCCCGCGCTCGCCTCCGACCAGTTCGTCCTGAACGGCGTCCGGCAGACCGGGGGACCGCTCCACTCGGTCCGCGAGTTCCTGGACGAGGTGCGCGCGATCGCCCGGTTCGAGACCCCCGCGCTGGTCCGGTCGGAGAACAACTTCCAGACCGCGAGCGGCCTCGCGAGCAGCGCGAGCGGCTTTGCGGCCCTCGCCGGCGCGGCGTCGCTCGCGGCCGGCCTGAAGCTCACGCCCCCCGCCCTCTCGCGGCTCGCCCGCCTCGGGTCGGGGAGCGCCTGCCGGTCGCTGTTCGGCGGTTTCGTCGAGTGGCGCGCCGGATCGCGCTCGGACGGCCGCGACTGCTACGCCCGACCGCTCTACCCGCCGTCGCACTGGCCGTCGCTCGTCGACCTCGTCGCGATCATCGCCGAGGCGCCGACCAAGCCGGTCCGCTCCGCGGTGGCGATGCAGCGGACGGTCGCGACCTCCCCCGAGTACGCCCGACGCCTCCGCGAGGTGCCGCTCCGCATCCGCGCGATGAAGCGGGCGATCGCCGAGCGAGACGCGCCGGCGCTGTTCGAGCAGACGATGGTCGAGTGCGACAGCTTCCGTCGGGTCTGCGAGACGACCGACCCGCCGCTCGACTACCTCGTCCCGGCGTCGCGCGCGGTGCTGGAGGCGGTCCGGTCGGCCAACGCCGACGCCGGAGGTACCGTAGCCGGGTACACGCACGACGCCGGCGCGCACGTCCACGTCTTTACGACCCGCCGGCACGCGCGCGCGCTCCGCCGAACCCTGGCGGCGGTCCCGGGCGTGGAGAACGTGCTCTCGCTCTCGCCGGGGGCCGGGGGCCGCCGGATGCGGCTCGGTTCGCGCTAGGTCCGGCGCCGCGCCTTCTTCTTGGTCGTCGCGGCGCGCCGAGGCTTGGCCGAACGGCGCGCGCCCCGCTTCGCCTTCTTCGCCGGAACGGAGTAGACTTCGAGCACGATCTGGTCCGGGTCCGCCCACGTCGCGCTGAAGTACCCCGGCCGAAACTCCGGATGCTCCTCCCCGCGGAACAGCGGGTACAGCTCGGCCTTCGTCAGCTTCGCCTCGATCGCGGCGACCCGCTCGGGCGAGTCGACGTGGAACGCGAGGTGTTCGGCCACGACCTCCTCCTCGCCGGTCGGCGGATGCCGCCGGATCCTCGGGCTCCGGACCTTGATCAGCCAGAGCGTGAGGTCGCCGTCGGTGAACGCGACGTAGTCGGCCTCCTGGACGAACCGTCGGAACCCGAGCTCCCCAAGGAACCGGTCGTAGAACCAGGTCGTCCGGGCGATGTCGCTCACTTCGAGGGAGACGTGGCGGAGCGAGGCCGTGGGAGCCATGGCCGCCCGAACGGGCCGACCCCACTTAACGGTCCGCCGGGCCGGCTCAGACGATCGTGTTGAAGAACAGGATCGCGAGGAGGAGGAGACCGGCCGAGTTGTTCGCCAGATCGTTCGGGTCGGAGCTCTCCGCGACGACGCCGGCGATCTGCACGAGGAGCGCGAGGCCGGCGAGCAGCGTGAACTGCCGGGCGCGTCGCTTCGGAGTCGGCTTTCCCGTCGGCTCCCACCAGGACACGGTGAGGAGGAACAGGATCGCGACGACCGCGAGGACCGCGATCTCGGTCGCGATCACGGTCCCGTTCGCCCGCAGGTCGACCAGGATCCCGACGAGGAAGACGATCGTGAGCCCGGAGACGACCAACCGGACGGTCTGGGGCTGCAGCCAGGGCGGAAGCGGGCTCGCCGCGGCTGGGGTTGGGGAGGTCGGATCCTCGGACGGGTCGGCGGACGCCGCCGACAGGGGCCCGAACCCCCTAGAGGATGTGCCGGTCGAACTCGGGCGGCGGGAGCTCGAGGCCCATGCCGTGGACGAGGGGCGTGATCTCCTGGATGTACCGGGAGCGGGCCTCCTCGTTGGTCCAGCGCTTCAGGCCGAGCGAGATCGCCTTCTCGCTGGTCTCGGAGTGGGAGTGGCCGAACATGTCGAGGGCCCGGGGGTACCACTTGTTGACGGACGCCTGGGCCTCCTTCGCGTCGCCGTAGTACTTCGCGCCGTCCTGGACCATCCGCCGCAGCACCGAGGCGCCGAAGTTCAGGTGGAGCTGCTCCTCCGAGAGCATCAGCGGCATCGCGCGGGCGAGCGGGCCGTAGGAGCACTCCTGGAAGGCGCGGAGCTGGTAGACGCCGACCCGGTCGACGAAGCAGCAGAAGGCGCCGGCGTCGCTCCACCGGTCGAACTTCATGTTGAACGCGTCGAGCTTGTGGTGGCCCTCGGTCTTCGTCAGGAGGTCGTCGATCATCCCCTGGCCTTCGGTGCCGAAGTCCCGGAGGATCCGGCACGCCTGGAGTCCGTGCCGCGCCTCGTCCGCGACGATCCGGGCCTCAATCCAGCGGTCCTCGAGCGTCGGGGCCGAATCGAGCCACGGTCGGTGCTGTTGGATGGAGGCGAACTCGGTGTCCGCCTGCACGACCATCAGCCGGATGATCAGCTTGCGCATCTCCGGCGGGATCTCCTCCGCCGTCTCGTACTTCCGCACGCCGGCCGAGGCACCCCAGAGGATCTCGCGGACCGGCTCGATCGTGCCGCCGTCCTTCAGGGCCTTGGTCGTGGGCCCATGGGCGGGTGGCGCGGAGGCAACGGGGTTCGCCATGCGGGTGCTCCGGGGTGTCTAGTTCACCGGCCCTTAAAGCTGGGCTTCCGCTTTTCGACGAACGCGGCGAGGCCTTCCTTCGCGTCCTCGGTGACGAACAGGCGGTTCTGCAGCTCGCGCTCGAGCGCGAGGCCGGCGTTGAGCGGCATCTCGATCCCCTCGGCGACCGAGCGCTTGATCAGGCTCACGGCCCGGGCCGGGCCGTGGGCGAGCGCCGTCGCGTAGGCGTGGACGTCCTTCACGAACGACTCCTTCGGGTACACGTAGTTGACGAGGCCGATCTGGAGCGCCTCGTCCGGGGAGATCAGCTTCCCCGTGATCATCATGTCGAGCGCGCGCGCGGTCCCGATGAGGCGGGGGAGCCGCTGGGTCCCGCCGGTACCGGGGAGCACGCCGAGCGTCACTTCCGGGAGACCGAGCTTCCCGGAGTCCTTCGCCATCATCCGGAGGTCGCAGGAGAGGGCGATCTCGAGCCCGCCACCGACGGTGTGGCCGTTGAGCGCCGCAATGACGACCTTCGGAGTCTCCGCGAACTTGTTGAGCGTCTCCTGCCAATAGAGGCAAAAGTTCGCCTTGAACGCCGGCTCGCTCGCCTTCAGCATCTCGATGTCGGCCCCGGCGCTGAAGAACCCGGGGAGCCCGCTCATCAGGATCAGGACGCGGGCGTTGTCGTCGAAACGGAGCTCCTCGATCGCCTGGTCGAGCTCCTGGCGCATCTCGTTGTCGTAGGTGTTGGCCTTTCCCTTCGCGATCTCGATGTAGCCGACGTGGTCGTCCACGCGCGTCCGGATGTACTTTCCCTGCATCGACGTCCTGCCCTGAAGAGGGTCGGGCGAACCGGGTGTCGGCGATAAAGCTGACGCCGGCCGAGGGCGCGTCGACGTCAGCGCGGGGCGTTGCGACGACGCTCTTCGACCGTCCCGTCCGGGCGGCCCACGAGCACCGTGCTCGCCAGGCCCACGAACAGGCC
>DASYOF010000005.1:0-6823 GCA_036007995.1 Thermoplasmata archaeon | reverse complement strand
TTCCTTGGCGAGCCGGAGGCCCGTGGGGAGGTACCCGCGCTTGGTGTACAGGTCGAGCGCACCTTCGTTGCCCGCGAAGACGTAGAGGCCCACCCGGTCGGCCCCGCACTGGAGCGCCTCTTCCTCGAGGCCCCGGAGCGTCTCGCTTCCGTACCCCGTTCGCCGGTACCTCGCGTCCACCCCGAGCCAATCGACCCAGAACTGGGTCCGCCCGCCCCGGGACCGCACGTTGTACCAGGTCTCTCCGACGACCACACCGGTGGCCTCGTCGACGATCTTGCAGAAATGGTACCCGCGGGTCGCCTGCCCGCGCGGCAGTAGTTGGGCCATCTCGTTCCGACTGGCTTGGACGGCGCCCCGGGAGGACCACAGGTCGCGCTCGACCTGCTCCTTGGCGCGGCGTCGCACCGCTTCGGTGAACGACGCGGCGAACTCGGTCTCGTTCATCGCCACCAGCTTCACGGCGGGCGGGCTCGGGGCTCCCGGGCCGCGAGACTCGCTTCCCACTCCTTCCGACCGCGGTTTCCGAACCATCGGCGTCGGACCGGGTCCCCGCCCGACGGCGCCTAGCCGGCGGCCGCGTCGTCGACCGGGTGCAACGCCAAGAACTTGGCCGGCACCTGGTCGACGAGGTAGACGGTCTTCCCCGCGCGCATGATCACGACGCCTTCGGCTTGGGCGGCGTCGGCGTCGATCGCCAGGATCACGGGCTCCGGGGTCCGCACGACGCCGGCGGCGCGCGCGTCCTCGGCGGTCTTCGACAGGTGGACCTTCCTCCGGTCGGACGGCTTCAGCCCCACCTCGAGGACGATCGACGCCTCCTCGGGGGTCACCGGGAAGTACAGTTCCGCCGGAACGTTCTCCGTCGGGAGGTCGAGCGCGACCTCGATCGTGTGGCCGTACGTCGCCCGGACCTTGTCGTCCTTGACCTCGTAGCGCCCCTTCGGGTCGCTCTCGGCGATGGCGACGAGGTGGTGGACCCGGAGCCAGTGGTAGCCGCGGTGCCGCGCCTGGATCGCCTGGACCAGCGTCGGGAGGGGAATCCACCCGCGCTCTTCGACCGTCAGACTGTACTTCTCCGGGAAGTGCCGCAGCACCCCGGTCATCACGCGACCGAGGTGGTCGAGCTCCCGGTCGTTCATCAGGAACCGACCGGAGCCACCGCAAACCGGGCAGTTCTCGGCCCGGAAGTACCCGTGCTGGGCGCACTCCTTCAGCATGGGTCGGCCCGCTACGCCTTGATCTTCTCGGCCTTCTTGTCGAAGTCCTGCAGCACGTCGCCGTAGGAGTCCGCGAGGTCCTTCAGGACTCGCTTCAGGACCTGCTGGGGCTTCTCGCCCTTCGTCTTGACGTAGAGCGTGGGGCGGTCGAGGAACGGGTGGCCGAAGTAGTACCGCGCCTCGACGACATGCTCCTCCGCCTGGAGCGCCTCGACCAACGGGACGAGGAGGGTCTCTTCCGCCCTCGGGATCTCGATGCGGAGCGAGTCGTGCTCCTTCTCGACGACCTGAATCTCCATGGCGTCGAGCGCGCCCACACGGGTACGGTTCTTAAGCGTGACGACTGAGAATTTCTTCCGACGGAGGAAACCAATTCCCCGCCGACGTTCCGGGGCGGACGCCGCAGGCCGATCCGGGGAGCCACGGCCCAAGAAGAGGGGAGCCGGGGGAGGGGAGTCGGACCTCGGTCAACCCGCGGTCCTGTGACCGCCGCTCGGACGGACGGGCGTTCCCCGGAGCGGCGGCGCGGGATCCCGCCCGGGGACCGTCGAGATTCCCCGCTCCATCACGGCTATATCCCGCGGGGTTCCCCGCCGGCGCCGATGCGCGTTCTTGTCGTCGGATCCGGAGCGCGCGAGCACGCCATCGCCGCGACGCTCATCCGGTCGGGCGCGACGATCGTCTCCGTCGGTTCCCGTCCGAACCTCGGGATCGACCCGGTCGCGAAGGCGACCCTGCGAGCCGACCCGACCGTCACGGCGCCGGTCGTCGCGTTCGCCAAGTCCCAGCGGGTCGACTATGCGGTGATCGGGCCCGAGGCGCCGCTCGGCGCCGGTCTCGGCGACGCGCTCCGGGCGGCGGACGTGCCGGTCGTCGGACCGTCCAAGTCGGGGGCCCGCATCGAAACCTCGAAGCAGTTCTGCCGCGAGCTGCTCGCCAAGTACGGGATCAACGCCTCCCCGCGGTTCGTCGCGGTGCACAACGTCGACGAGGTCGATGCCCGCGTCGCCGAGTTCCACGTCCCGTTCGTCGTGAAGCCGATCGGGCTCACGGGCGGGAAGGGCGTGTGGGTGCAGGGGGCCGACTTCACGACCCCGCAGGACGGCGCGGCGTACGCGAAGAAACTGCTCGTGGGCGGGGGCGACGGCGTCCTCCTCGAGGAGAAAGTCGAGGGGGAGGAGTTCAGCCTGATGGCGTTCGTCACCGACTCCGGCATCTATCCGATGCCGCTCGTCCACGACTACAAGCGGGCGCTCGAGGGCGACGTCGGGGCGAACACCGGCGGCATGGGCTCGTTCTCCCAGCGCGACCATCTCTTGCCGTTCGCCGCCGACTCGATGCGGGAGCGGGCCCTCGACGTCCTTCGGAAGACCGTCGAAGCGCTTCGGCAGGACGGGATCCCGTACCGGGGGATCCTCTACGGGGGGTTCCTCCTCACCGCGGCCGGCCCGGTCCTGATGGAGTTCAACGCCCGGTTCGGCGACCCGGAGGCGCTCAACGTCCTCCCGCTCTACGAGGAAGGCGACTTCGACCGGTTGCTCTACGGGGTCGCGACGGGCCGAGTCGACCCGAACCTCTTGAATTTCCGCCTGCGGGCGACCGCCGTGAAGTACGTCGTGCCGCCCGGGTACGGCACCGCGCCGAAGGCGGGGGCCGAGGTCGCGGTCGACCTGTTGAAGATCGAGGACGACGGCGTCCACGTCTTCTTCGGGGACGTCGACTCGAAGCGCCCCGGCCGCTACGTGCTCGGGAGCTCGCGCGGGTTCGCCCTCGTCGGCGAGGCGAGCGCGATCCACGAGGCGTCGACCCGCGTCGAGCACGCGCTCGCGTTCGTCACGGGCGACTACTACGTCCGGCACGACATCGCGACGAAGGACGACCTCGCCAAGCGCACCGAGCACGTCCGGGGCCTCTTCGTCCCGGGGGCGAAGGCGTCGCCGCTCCCCCTCTCCGTGGCGGCGCCCGAGGCGCCTCCGTCGAGCGCCGCCGGACCCGACCAGGTATTGTCGACGTGAGTTCGGTCCCAATCGTCAAATAGCGTCCTTCCGGTTTCGAGTCGAAATGTTCTGTCCGAAGTGCAAGCGGCTGATGCGGCCGGATAAGGCCGCCGGGGTCTGGCGCTGCTCGGCGTGCGGCACGAAGGTCCCGCTCGGGGCCTCGAAGCAGGTCGGGACGTCGGTGGCGACGGGCCATGCGATGACCGTCATCGAAGGCAAGGTCGAGGCGACGCTCCCGACGGCGGAGGAGGAGTGCCCGAAGTGCGGCAACTCCAAGGCGTACTGGGTCCTTCGGCAGACCCGCGGCGCCGACGAGCCCGAGACCCGGATCTTCGAGTGCACGAAGTGCGGCCACAAATGGCGGGAATACCAGTAGCGCCCGCCCCGCCGGTCGACAAGGTCGCGAGCGTCTTCGCCGAAGGTTCGGACGGCCGAGCGCTCCGGCTCCGCGGCTGGGTGGAGAAGACCCGGCACTCCGGCGGGCTCCTGTTCTTGCTGATCCGGGATCGCACCGGCTCGGTCCAGGTCACGGCGAAGCGCGACGTGCTCGGAGCCGAGTCGTTCGAGCGAGCGACGACGCTCCAGGTCGAGGGCGCCGTCGACCTCAAGGGAACGGTGCACGCCGACCCTCGTGCCCCCGGCGGACGGGAGCTCCGGGCGACGTCGGTCCACGTGGTCGACGCGGGCCAGCCGTTCCCGATCTTCCGGGACCAGACGGAGGAGTTCCGCCTCGACAAACGCCACCTCGTGATCCGGTCGCACGAGCTCGTCGCCACCTTCCGGGTGAAGGCGGAGCTCCTGGCGGCGTTTCGTCGGTTCCTCGACGCCGAGGAGGTCCTCGAGACGACCCCGCCGGTCCTCACCGGCAACCCGGCCGAGGGCGGCGCGGAAGCGTTCCAGTTCGACTACTTCGGCCGGAAGGGGTACCTCTCGCAGAGCGTCCAGCTGTACCTCGAGGCGCTGATCGTACCGAACGAGCGGGTGTACGCCCTCACCCCGTCGTTCCGCGCGGAGAAGTCGAGGACACCGCGGCATCTGACGGAATACCTCCACCTGGAGGTCGAGCTCGCCTGGTGCGACCTCGACGAGCTCGTCGGGTTCATCGAGCGGATGATCGCGACCTCGGTCGCCGACGTCGCGAACCGGTGCGCGAAGGAGCTGAAGGAGCTCGGCCGCGCCCCGGACGAGCTCGCGGGGATCCGGGCGCCGTTCCCGCGGATCACCTACGCGGAGGCGCTCCAGCGGCTCGGCAAGAAAGGGTTCGACCTCGTATGGGGCTCGGACCTCCGCACCGCGGAGGAGGCCGCGCTCACGATGGAGGAGCGGGCGCCGATCTTCGTCACGCACTTTCCGCGCGAACTGAAGGCGTTCTACATGCTGCAGTCGCCGAACGACCCGCGGACCGTCGAGGCCGCGGACCTCCTCGCGCCCGAGGGGTACGGCGAGATCGTGGGCGCGAGCTGCCGCGAAACGGCGGTCGAGAAGCTGATCGAGCGGCTGACGGCGATGGGGGCCGACCCGGCGGAGTACGACTGGTACCTCGACCTCCGACGCCACGGCAGCGTCCCGCACGCCGGGTTCGGTCTCGGCGTCGAGCGGGTGCTGCGCTGGATGCTGCGGCGCGAGCACATCCGCGAGACGACCCCGTTCCCCCGGACGCCGTCCCGCCACACGCCGTAATCGCGCTCGTACGTACGGCGCGCGCCCGGGCGCGGGAGAGATTTCATATGGAGCGACGCGCATGAACGGCCGTTCGACTTCGTCGAGGCAACGCGAGTGGCGGCACAGGGAACATCGGACCGGGGCGACGCACGCCCCCCGGCCCCGACGAAAGTGAACGCGAAGCCGCCGGTGTCCGTCGAGCGGCTCACCCACCAGGACATTCCGGAGATCTGCGCGCTCTACAAGCGCGTCTGGGAACAGTACCGCCCCGAACTCCCCGCCGAGATGGTGAAGTCGTGGGCGCCGACCCCGCTCGAGTTCACGAGCTGGATGGAGGGCGTGACGTACTTCGCCGCCCGCCGCGAGGGGCGGATGATCGGCGCGGTCGGCTGCGAGATCAACGACGGCTCGTGCCGGGTCGTGAACCTCGCGGTCGACCCCGACGCCCGCCGGCAGGGGATCGGCTCGCAGCTCGCGGTCGCCGCCGTCGATTGGGCGAAGCACAACAACTCGAACTCCGTCTGGGTCGACGCGCTCGCCCGCTTCTCCGCGGCCGCCGCGATGTTCAAGCAGCTCGAGTTCGCGGAAGCCGGCGTCCTCCACCGCCACCGGTGGAAAGAGGACGTCAGGCTGTTCGAGAAGCTCCTGTAACGTCGACCTTCGGGGCCGCCGGCCCGGCGGCGCCGCTGCGTCCGCCGTGGACCTGCGCGAGGATCCGGAGCCGCCGGAGCGCCTCTTCGGGGTGCCCGTCGACGAACGCCTTCGCGCCGCGCGCGAGCTCGGCCGCCTCGACCTCAACCGCGGTCCCTTCGGACCGTTCGCGGACGAGGAATTCGCCGTAGCGGCTGATGTAGCCGGGCACGGCGTCCTTCAGCCGGTTCGTTGCCTGCAGGCGGAGCGCGCGGAGCTGCTGCTTCAGCGGGGCGAGGCGTCCGCTGCGGAGCTCGCGCTCGAGGTCGTCGGCGAGCTCGCCCGGGTCGATCGGCGGGTCCAGGCCGAGCGCCTGCATGTCGCGGAACAGCGAGACGAGCCGTTCGAGCTCGTCGCGGGCCTGGTCGAGGTGCCGCTCCTTCAGCGTGACGACGCGATCGACCTGCTGGTACGTCGTGAGCGCCTGCGAGACCTCGCCGGTGCGGGCCGCGTGGAGGACGTCGTCCATCTGGTCCCGCTCGAGGCGGCCGTCGACGGAGTACGCCTCGAGGCGCGCGAGCCGGGACTTCGTCTGGCGCTCCCACTGCTCGAGCGCGGCGACGACGTTCCGCTGGGCCAGCCGCTCGACGCCCCGCATCACCTCGAGCCACCCGTCCGGGTCCGGCCCGGCCTCGGCGGCCACCTCGGCCCAAGGCGGGAACTGCGCGACCCGGACGCCGAGCGGTTCCGCCTGCTCCTGCCACTGGCGGAGCCTCGCCCGGCGGCGCGCCAGCTCGCCGCCGGTGGCGGACGGCTCGCCGGAGGGCGGGGGCGCGGGAGTCGGCTCCGACGGGCGCGGGTCGACCGGGGCGCCGCAGACCGGGCACGCCTCGGAATCGCTTGCGAGCGTGCTGCCGCACTGGGCGCACGGGGTTCGGTCAGGTGCCAACGATTGCTCCGCGAAGCGGGATGCAGGGGGTGAGATTTGAACTCACGAACTCCTACGAGACCAGGACCTCAACCTGGCGCCTTTGACCAAGCTGGGCCACCCCTGCGCGACCGCGGCCGCGTACGGCTCCTCGCGCATAACCTTTGCCGAACGAAGGGTCCGGTGGCTCGTGCCCCCTCGGAAGAATGGCGGCCCGGCGAGAAAAAGGCTTGTACCGCTCGCCGCATCGACTTCCGATGGCGAACGCCCCTCCGGCGGGACGTCGGATGGACGGGGCGACCGTCTACATCGGGCCGCGCCCGACGATGAGTTACGTCTTCCAGGTCGTCGCCGAGCTCAACTCGGGGGCGGGCCCGGTCGTCGTC
>DASYOF010000004.1:0-5432 GCA_036007995.1 Thermoplasmata archaeon | reverse complement strand
GGCCCGCCCGCCGCGCCACTGCCGCCGCTTCCGCCGTCGCCTCCGGAACCGCCGGACGTGCCCGTGCTACCGGACCCACCGGCGCCTCCCTGGCCCCCGTAGCCCCCCGAACCGCCCTGTCCGCCGGAGCCGCCGGCGCCGCCGTTACCGCCGGTCACCGAATTCGACTCGAACACGTCGTGGGTGAGGGTCACCATCGACCCGGTCTGGATCCAGAGGGCCGCGCCACGAGCGACGCCGCCGGCGAAGCCGACGAAGCCGGCCCCGCCCGCCGTTCCCGCGCCCCCGGACGTGCCGCCGGTGCCGGATTGGCCGGTGCCGCTACTCCCGGACGAACCCGCAGAGCCCGCGAATCCGTCCATGCCGGCGCCTCCGCTCCCGCCCGGCAATCCGTTCGTCCCGACGACGGAACCGTCCTCCAAGCTCACGCCGTCGATGGTGAGGGTCCCGCCCTTGACGGTGAACAGCCGGTCGTTGTGCCCGAGGAGGACGACCGAGAACCCGTTGCCGTCGATGGTCACGGTGAGGGCGGCCCCTATGACGATGGTCGCGTTGATCTGCAGATTGCAGTTCCCGCCGAAGGTGATGGTCCCGCCCGCGGCCACGGCGTGCGCGAATTTGGTGCCGTTGCAGCTCGTGAAGGAGCCGGCGGGTCGAACCATCGAGGTAACCCTGCCGGCCTCCCTAGAGTTCGGGTGGGCACCCACGGAGAAGGCGGCCAGCGCGGTGCCCGCGACGACGGCCAGAACGACGGCGACGACGAGGGCCGACCGGGGCGATGTGCCGCGAATGCTCATCCACCCCCGACCGGTGATTCGCTATTTGGACGTACGGGGCGAGTCAGTTTGGCTTCGACGTTGCGACCTTCGGCGGAGCCCTAGGCTCCCCACGGAGCGAGCGGAGGGAGCTACCGGTCGCACTCCGGCCGAAGCGGAGGTTTCCATCGGTGACCCCCTCCGACCGGCACGGAGGGGAGTGCCCGGGGCCGCTACTCAGAGCGCGCGAGCGTCGCAACCGGTCCGCCATCGGCAGCCCCGGCACTTTCCGACCGACGGGGACGCTCGGCCGTCGTACGGTCTCCGGATCTCCTCGAGAACACCGAGCACCTCCCGCCGGGCCGCGAGATCCCTGGCGACGGTTCGCCGGACGCCGCCGGCGTACACGACGACGCCGTACGGTGGGGGCCGGCCGTTGGCGGACTCGAGGAGGAGGCAGTACGCCTCGACCTGGACCCGGTGCGAGGGAAGGACGCCGGAGGCCGGCGCTCGGCGGCTCTTGAGCTCGACCGGAACCACCGCTCCGTTGCGGAGGCGCCAAACCTCGTCCGGCCGGCCGATGAGGCCGTACTCGTCCGAGACCAGGGTCCGGGACGTGCCCCGGCCTTCGTCGGAATAGACGAGCTCGCCCGATCGGCGCGAGCCCACGAGCTTCCAAAGTCCCCACGCCGCCGCTCCGACGAGGGCGAATCCGGCCAGCAGAACGAGGGGGGCGAGTCCGACGCCGAACGTCACAGCGGCCACCGAAGAATCACGGCAGCGAGGAGGGCGGCGCCGATCAGCAGCGCGGCGATCCAGGGGAGCGCGGAGGCGTTCCCCCACCGTCGGTCGGATCCGATGGTGCGGACGTGGTAGCGGGTCCCGGCGCGCTCGCGCGCGAGCGAGTCGGCCGCCACGGAGCGGCCGTCGGGATGTCGCGCGAAGTAGTGCGACCTCGGACAGAACGCGTAGTCCGCGAGCTCGCCGGCGGAGACGTACCGCCGACCGGACGACCGGCCCCTCGGCGCCACCAGGACACCGGAACGAACCGGGCCATCAAGCCGAGCGCTCGAGTGGAAGGCGCCGGGGACGCGTCTGGCGCCGGCCTAGGCGGGCGGGGCGGCGTCGGTCGCGTCCTTCGGCTTCTTCGCCCGTGGCTTCTTGGGCGCGGGCGCGTCGGGGCTCGCGGGCGGCGGGGACGCCGCGGCGGGCTTGGCGTCGTCGTCTTTGGGCGCCGGAGACGCCGAGGGAGAGGGAGCGGTGCCGGGCTCGGCCGGGCTCTTGGCCGGCTCCTTCGCCGGCTCGCGGAGGGCCGCCGGGCGGCTCGCCGACCGGGACGGCGCGACCCGTTGCGCGGCGGCGGCCGCCTTGCCCGCGGCCGAGCTCTGCTCGGTCTGGCGCTTGATCGCGTGCGCGCGGGTCCACTTCAAGCGGTGGCCGACGCGGCCGAGGTGGAGCTGCTGCTTCCGGCAGGACGAGGTGCAGAAGTGGAAGATCGAGCCGTCGCGCTTGACGAACATCATGCCGGTGCCGGGCTCGATCTCGCCGGCGCAGAACGAACAGGAGCGCTTGACGACCATCGGTGTCCCTACCGGACCGAGAGCTTGCGCGCCTCGCGCGCCGTCTCTCGGAGGATCAGCACGTCGCCGATCCGGATCGGTCCGGCCACGTTCCGCGTGATGATCTTGCCGCGGTCGCGCCCGGCGAGGACGCGGACCTTCACCTGGGTCGCTTCCCCGGCCATGCCGGTGCGACCGATCAGTTCGACGACCTCCGCCGGCGAACCCTTGTCTTCCGCCATGGCCGACCCCCGGATCGCTCCGCGTGCGCCTACTTCTTGAGCGTCGGGTACGCCTGGGTGAGCTCGTCGAGCAGCAGCTTCGCTTCGCCGGGTTCGACGATCGCGACGGAGGCCGCGGACTTCGTGAGACCCGCCGACTGCCCGAGGCGCTGGCGCTTCGGGACGTAGACGTACGGGATCCGCTTCTCCTCGCAGAGCATCGGGATGTGGACGAGGATCTCGACCGGGTCGACATCCTCCGCCATGATCACGAGCTTAGCCTCAGCGCGCTCGCTCGACTTCGTGACCTCGTTCGTGCCGACGCGGACCTTCCCCGTCTCGCTCGCGATCTGCACGAGCTGGAGGGCCTTGTCGGCGAGTTCGCCCGGCGTCTCAAAGCGTACGTAAATCGGTCGCGCCATGCACGTGTCCTCGCGTCAGCGGAACCCCTTGCGGGGGTCCTCGGCTCACGGGTAGGGCGCGGGTAGTCGGCTCAGTATTTAGCTTCGCGCGGGCGCCGACGGCGGCCCGGCGGCCGGTCCGCCGGCCCTCACCGCCTCGACGCGCGCGACCCACGCCCGGAGATTCGGCATCGACTCGGGGATCTCCTCGCCGACCGTCCGCATGGGGGAGAGGCCGCCGTACACCCCGCAATCGGCGAGGCTCGGCATCCCGAGCAGCCACTCGCGCCCGTCGAGGGTCGCCTCGACCCACGCGAGCTCGGCGAACAGGTCGTCCCGGAACTCCGGGCGGCGCGATTCGATCAGGTGCCAGGGGCCGCGGACCCGGTTCTGGATCTCCTCGAACACCCAGCGCTCGCGGGGGTCGTCGAACGTCTCCGGCATCTTTGCGAGCGCGTAGTGCCACGCGCGGTCCTCGAGGACCTGGTGCCCCCACCGCTCCACGAGGCTCGCGAGGCCGCGCTGGCCGAACGGGTAGAGCGTCGGGTTCGGCCGCTGGGATTCGAGGAAGTCGGGGATCTCCTTCCACGGCACGGTCCGACCCGACCAGTCGAGCGCCGGGATGTAGTCCTGGCCCGTGGCCGCGATGAGTTCGGTCTTGTCGTGGTACGGGACCCGGACGAGCGTCGCCGGAATCCCCTTGAGGGCGAGCTGGAGCTCCGCGCAGACGCAGTAGTGGCTCCACGGGGCCCAGAAGAGGCGTACCGATTCCGGCACGGCCGGTCGAGCGGGTCGTGTCTCTTATCGCTTCGGCCGCGGGCGAGCGGCCGGAGCGGTTCCGGCGTCGAGGCGGATGGCGTCGCGGATCGCGGCCCGCACGACCGCCGATTTCGCGTCCTTCGGGGCGGGGATCCGTATGTGACGGAGCGACTTCCCGCTCCCCACGATCGCGGGATGCCGGTCGACGAGCTCGGCCCCGCGCCAGAACCCGAGATTGACGTGGTGGTCGTACACCATGAGGCAGAACACGAGCTTCCGGCCGGTCCAGACCGGCGACCGCCACTTCACGTCCTCGAGGAGCTCGGGACCCGCGGCCCGGATCGCCGCGCGGAGCGCCACGGCCACGGCCTTCCGTTCGGCGTCGAGCCCGGCGAGGACCGCGTCCAGGCGCTTCCGACCCACGTCCGGCACGGTCCGGACTCCCTAGAACGCGGCGGGGGCTTCGGTCGGGCGGTGCGCAAAGTAGTCGTTCAGCGGCCGCAGGATCTCGCCGAGCTCGGACGCGATCGCGGACTTCAGGTCCGCGGGGTGGATCTCCCCCGCCGTCCACGCCGCGTGGAATGCGGCCCGGTGCTCGAACGTCCGGTCGCCGCCGTGCTGCGGGGCCCTCGGCACCGTGAGGCGGCCGCGCCAGGGGAACACCACGTGGAGCGCGAGCTCGACGACCGGATTGCCGTCCACCTCCTTCGCCGGACAGAACGCGCCCTTCAGGCGGGCGGCGATCTCTTCCGGCGGGGACGGGAGGGTGATGGAGCCGGTCGGGTCCGACTTCGACATCTTCCGCTCGATGCCGGCTGAGTCGTTCATCCGGCCCCCGCCCTTCAGGGAGGAGATGAGCGGCGTGTGGACCGCGACCGGCACCGGCCAGTCGTAGTGATGCGCGACCTCGCGGGCGAGGACGTGCGCCCTCCGCTGGTCGAGGCCGGCGTAGGCGATCTCCGCGGGTAACTCGAAGATGTCCGCGGCCTGCATCGACGGGTAGAACAGCTTCGCCGTGTCGAGGCCCTCTTCCTCTTCCGAGCGGCCGAGGATCGTCATCGCCCGCTTCGTGCGGGCGAGGGACGTCGTCTTCGCGATGCGGACGACGCGCGACCAGTACTCCGAGGAACCGGTCAGTTCGTGGGCCCACCGCCAGCGCGTGGCGTCCTCGGAGACTCCGAGCGCCTGGAACGCGGAGCGCATGTACCGCCCGGCCGCCTCGATCCGCTCGAGCGATCCGCCGAGCTTGTCGTTGATCCAGGCGTGCCAGTCGGCGAGGAACACCGTGAGCTCGCATCCGGCCTCCTGGAGGTCGATCATCTTCCGGGCGCAAACGAGGTGGCCGACGGTGAGCCGGCCGGACGGCTCGAACCCGATGTACGCCCGGGGCCGCTCCGACCGGCCGAACAGTTCGCCGAGCTCCTCCCGGGTCAGAAGCTCTTCCGTGTGGCGAGCGACCCGCTCGACCCGCTCCTCCCGGTCCATCGCTTCCCCGGGGAACCACCCGGCACTTAAGCCGCGCCCCGGTGACGGCACCGCCCCCGGCCCCCCGCGCGACAAAGTCTATCCCTCGCGCCGCGGGTATCCGGGCCGTCGGGGACCGGCGGACCACGAGGTCGGGCGGGGGCGGGCATGCTGCTCAACGAGGGGGAAAACGAGGTGCTCCGCGAGCACGTCGTTCCGTACCGGTGGGGGGAGTCGACCGGCCGGGCCACGGTGCACCTGACGAGCCTCCGA
>DASYOF010000003.1:0-2429 GCA_036007995.1 Thermoplasmata archaeon | reverse complement strand
ACAAGATGGCGATGGGGGCCGGCGCCGACCGGATCTCCGACGGGATGCGCGGCGCGTTCGGCAAGCCCGTCTGGCACGCGGTCCGCGCGCAGATCGGGATGGAACTCCTCACGGTGTCGACCACCGAGGAGCACCTCGTCGACGCGAAGGAAGCGATGCGGAAGGCGTCCCACAAGTTGGGCATCCCGACGCGCGTCATCGTCCGCCACCACTCGCCGGCGGCGTAGGTCCGAGCGCGCCCCGCGCGTTACCCCGGAGGCCCGGACGCCGGGGCCCGGGCGATGAGAACGGGGCAGGTCACGTGATGGCTGACCGCATCGGAGACGCTTCCGAGAAGGAGCCGCTTTGCGGTGGAGAGCCCGCGCGACCCGAGGACCAGGAGGTCGGTCGGGTGCTTCTCGACGTGGGCGATGATCTCGTCGACCACGACCCCTTCGAGCGATTCGCCGCTCGCCGACACGCCGGCGGTCGTGGCTTTCCGGACCGCCTTGTCGACGATCCCGCGGTAGAAGTTCGTCTCCGCTTCGGGCACCTCCGTCGGCACCCACGGCTCGGAGGAGGAGACGAACACCGGCTGGAGCGGCGCGACGGCGATCACCGTCAGGTCGCTCTGGTACCGGCGCGCTAGGTCGAGCGCCAGGTCGAACGCGAGCTCGCCCATCTTCGAGCCGTCGATGGCGACCGTGATCCGGGCGAACGGCGGGAGACCCATCGGACTCGGGACCCGAGGCCGGTACAAGGGAGTTGTGGGGCCGTTGGGGTCGTCGCCGGCGTCGGAACCCTTAAGCCCGGAACCCCCCCATCGTGACGGCGAGGCGCCATCTTGGCCCCCACGTGTTCCAACTGCGGCGCTAGCGATTTCGTCTGGGCCAACGAGCTGAAGACCGGGAACCTGAGTGGGGGCACCCTCTCGCTGCGCTCCCGGGGCGAGATCCCGCTCGGCACGCGGATCTGCCGGACGTGCGGGCACGCGGACCTCTTCCTCCGCGAGCTGTCGATCTTGCAACAGCCCCACCTGTGGCGGCCGGGCGAGTTCATTCCGATCACTCCGAAGCCGGCGGCGCCGAAGCCGGCGCCGACCCACCCGCACGCCCATCCGCCCGCGGCGCCGCCGCCCCCGCCTCCGCCGACTCCGGCCCCGGCCCCGTCGGTCCCGAACCCGTTGGCGGCGCCCCCGTCCGCTCCGCTCGCCGCCGCCCCGGCGGTGGCCGGCACGATGTCGAGCGCGAACGACCCCGCCCCCGACTCCCCGGGTTCGTCGTCCCGGCCGTCCCCGGCCAATTCTGATCTGCGCGAGGAGCCGATCCGTTCGGAGCCGACCCCTTCGCTCACCCCGCCGCTCCCGGAGATGGAGAACGCCCCGCCGTCCGCAGAGATGACGGCGGAACCCGAGACGCCGGCCCCCAAGCCGAAGCCGGCCCGCCGCAAGGGCGGGAAGGCGAAGTCCGCTAGCGGGGAACCGTAGCCCGGCCGACGCCCGGGTCTTCCGCCGCCCATTCGAGGAGCGGTACGAGCGCGCGCCGGAGCTCCGACCCCCGGTCGGTCAGCGAGTAGCTGACCCGGGACGCCGGGCGTTCCGAGAACCGCCGCTCGACCAGCCCGAGCGACTCCAGTTCGCGAAGTCGTCCGGAGAGCGCCTTCGCCCCGACCCCCTCGATCGCGGCGGCGAGCTCGGAGAACCGGCTCGAGGGGCGGTTGCCGAGGACCCCCATGAGCGGGAGCGTCCATTTCTTGCCGAGCGCGTCGGCGACGCCCCCGGCCGGGTCGATGCAGTACTCCCGTCCGTCGACCCGGATCATGCAGGCGACGGTCCGGTCGGCCGGGGCGCGCGACGCCAGCTTCCGCATCGCGCTAAATCGCCCCGGCGTGGGAATAGCGGGGCATGGATTTGAACCATGGATCTACGGGTTATGAGCCCGCCGGGATTTCAGTACCGACGGGGATGGCCCCCGTCGGTGTTCCTGACTACCCCACCCCGCTACGGCGCGCGGGAATCGCGCACCGTATATGAGGCTTCATGGAATCGGGCGTCGTGGCGCGTGCGAAGACTCGCGGTAGGCGCCGGTCGACGACACGACGGCGCGCCGTCGCCCCCCTCGACCCCGGCCGGGATGCCGGAGCGGTCGTCTGGCTGACCGACCCGGTCCAGCCCGCCGTGCGGTACCGGACGTTGGTCGACCTCCTCGACCGCCCCGCCAACGACCCGGTCGTCGCCGCGGCGCGGGAACGGATCCCGCGAGTCGGTTGGGCGCGCGACCTGTTCGCGAAGCAGAAGTCCGGCGGTCACTGGGAATCCGCGGACAACCTCTACCGGCCGAAGTACCGCTCCACGATCTGGAACGTCCAGGTGCTCGCGCTCCTCGGCGTAACGCGGAAGGATCCCCGAATGGCGGCCGCGTGCCGGCTGTTCCTCGATCAGTACGCGCACG
>DASYOF010000002.1:0-1701 GCA_036007995.1 Thermoplasmata archaeon | reverse complement strand
GGTCGTCCGTCCGCTCCAAACCGCCGGCAAGTTCGCGGCCGCTCTCCTGCAGCTGCCCCCCTCCCTCAAGTTCGAACCGGCCACCGTGCGCGGGTTCTACGAGAGCTTGCCCCCGGACCTTCCGGTGGCCGTCGAGTTTCGCGAACCGTCGTGGCTCGAACCCCAGTCGTTCGACCTCCTGAGGGAGTTCCGGCTCGCGTACACGGTGGTGGACGAGCCGATGCTGCCGATCCGGCTCGAAACGACGGCCCGGTTCGCGTACGTCCGTTGGCACGGCCACGGCCGGGAGGTCTGGTACGACTGCACCTACTCTGCCGAGGAGCTCGCCGCGTGGGTGCCGCGGGTGCGGGAGCTGAGCGGGCGGGTCCCCGAGGTGTACGGATTCTTCAACAACCATTTCCGCGGTGACGCGGCGACGAACGCCGAAACGTTGCGCGACGAGCTCGGGCTCCATCCGCCCCCGTGGTCGGCCCGCCTCGGCTAGCGTGGTCGCCGTCGATTTCCTGCGAGCTCCGCGCGCACCGGGGTGGTGGTCCCGGGGTGCGCGAGAAGTAATAGCCCCCGGGCCGGAGCGGACGCCCGGCATGAGCGCGACTTCCGGCCCGGCCGACACCGACCGGCCCATCGAAGCCGGCGAGGGCCCCGCCCCGCCCTCCCCGCCGAAGACCGGCCTCGCGGGTCGCTCGAGGCTGACCGGGACGCTCGTCGTCATCGGCATTCTGCTCGCCCTCCTGATGGGCGCCCTCGACAACTTCGTGGTCCTCACCGCACTCCCGAAGATCGTCCTTGACCTGGGCCAGCCGAACGGCGTGACGTTCGTCGTCAGCTCGTACCTGATCAGCTCCACCGTGGCGATCCCGATCTTCGGGAAGCTCTCCGACCTGTTCAGCCGCCGGAACGTCTTCCTGCTCGGGCTCGGGATCTTCATCGCCGGCTCCCTCGCGTCCGGGATCAGTCAGAACCTCAACGAACTGATCGCGTTCCGGGCGATCCAGGGGTTCGGCGCGGGCGACTTCTTCCCCGTCGGCATCTCGATCGTCGCCGTCCTGTTCCCGCCGGAGACGCGGGCCCGGATCGTCGGCTTCCTCTCCGGGGTGTTCGGCATCGCGACCGTCGCTGGACCGCTGATTGGGAGTTACATCGTCGACAATCTGACCTGGCGCTGGGTGTTCTACGTGAACATCCCCGTCGGGCTGGTCGGCGCCGTCCTCCTCCTCACCACGCTCGCGCCGCTGAAGCCCACGGAGCGCCGGACGTTCGACGTGCCGGGCGCCGCGCTCCTCGCCGGCTGGGTCGGGAGCCTGATGTACGCCCTGATTCAGGTATCGGACTCCGGCTGGGCCTGGACCGACCCCCGGGTCATCGGCCTCCTGCTGGCGACGGTCGTGTTCTTCGCGGCGTTCGTCGTCTGGGAGATCCGGACGAAGGAGCCGCTGGTCCCGCTTCGACTGTTCGCGAAACGGGTCGTCGCCGGGAGCGGCGGGACCGCCTTCCTGGTCGGCTTCTCGGTCTTCTCGCTCGCGACGTTCGTCTCGGTGCTGGTCGGGCTCGTTCTGCTGAGCCCGGGGAGTTCCTCCGCGGACGTGGTGCGGGACGTCCTCTACGCGCTCGTCGTCCCGATCGTGTTCGGGGCGGCGCTCGGCGGTCAGCTCCTCACCCGCCTCTCCTACCGGGTCGTCACGGCGGCCGGCGCGCTGATCT
>DASYOF010000001.1:0-7904 GCA_036007995.1 Thermoplasmata archaeon | reverse complement strand
TTCGAGGGGAACAAGGTCGCCGCGATCCTCGAGCTCGACAAACTGACCCAGGAGGAGCTCCGCGAGGTCGACCAGCTCTCGGTGTTCCCTGCCACCCACTTCATCACCGTCGACGAGCGGATGGAGCGGATCCTCCGCGAGATCGACAAGGAGAAGGAGGCGCGCGTCGAGCAGTTCAAGACGCAGGAGAAGATCGTCGAGGCGCAACGGATCAAGAGCCGCACCGAGTACGACCTCGAGATGATCCGGGAGACCGGCTATTGTTCCGGGATCGAGAACTACGCCCGGTACTTCGCCGGACGGAAGGCCGGCGAACCGCCGTACACCCTGCTCGACTTCTTCCCAAAGGACGCGCTCGTCTTCCTCGACGAATCGCACGTCACCTTGCCCCAGCTCGAAGGGATGTACAAGGGCGACCGGAGCCGCAAGGACAACCTCGTCGAGTTCGGCTGGCGGCTGCCGTCCGCCCGGGACAATCGACCGCTGAAGTTCCCGGAGTTCCTCGCGAAGATGCGCGAGCTCGTGTTCGTCTCCGCCACTCCCGGGCCGTTCGAGCGGAAGGTCTCTCGCGGCGTCGTGGAGCAGGTGATCCGGCCGACCGGCCTCGTCGACCCCGTCGTGGAGGTGCGTCCGATCAAGGGCCACATCGCAGACCTCGTGGTCGAGCTGAAAGGGTGCGTCGACCGCCACGAACGGGCGCTCGTCACGACGCTCACGAAACGGACGAGCGAGGAACTGACGAACTACCTCGCGAACGAGGGGTTCCGGGTGCGGTACCTCCACAGCGAGGTCGAGACGATGAAGCGGATCGAGATCCTCCGGGACCTGCGGCTCGGCCAGTTCGACGTCCTCGTCGGGATCAACCTGCTGCGGGAAGGCCTCGACCTCCCCGAGGTCAGCCTCGTGGCGATCCTCGACGCCGACAAGGAGGGGTACCTCCGGAGCGAAACCTCGCTCATCCAGACGGCGGGGCGCGCCTCCCGGAACGTCCTCGGCCGCGTGATCATGTACGCCGACCGCGTCACGGGATCGATGGAGCGCGCGATCGCCGAGATGACCCGCCGGCGAACGACGCAGCTCGCCTACAACGAGGAGCACGGCATCGTGCCGGAATCGATCCGCAAGGACGTCCGCGCCCTGCTGGCACCGGGCGAATCGGCCGAGTCGGGCGAGCTCAGCGTCTCCGGGCTCGGGCCGAAGTGGAAGGAGCGCCTGCCCCTTCTGTTCGCGAACCTCGAGGAGGAGATGCACCTTGCGTCGGAGCGCCTCGACTTCGAGGAAGCCGCCCGCATCCGCGACCGGATCCGGGAGCTGGAGCGCACGACCGGCGGCGTCCGCGCGAAGGCCCCTCGCCGCAAGGCGGCGTGACCGCGGGCCGGCCCCTTTAAGGGCCGTCCCCATCGCCCTCGGGATGGCGGACCTCCCGGCGCGCGAGCGGACGAGCGGGCTCGACGCGCTCCGGCGCCGCGGCGCGGTCACCGAGCTGCTGTTCCTCTACGAAGTGACGACCCGCGAAGTTCCCCACCTTCGGGAGATCGCCGAGCGCCTCGGCGTCACCGTGCAGGCGATCTCGCATTCGTACCGCCAGCTGCGGCAACGCGGGCTCGTCGACGTCCAGCACGGGCGCTACCATCCGACCGTCGCCGGCACCGCCTGGCTCCACGCGGCGCTGGAGGACCTCCGGCGCGACGTCGACCGTCATCTCGAACGGCTCCCGGTGGTCCGGTCGGCCCGGGCCGTGGCGGCGAAGGCGCTCACGGCGGGCGAGCCGGTGACGCTCGCGATCGTCGACGGGATGCTGACCGCGCGGCCCGGCGGGGAAGGCGCCTCGCACGGACGGGCCGAGCGGGCGGCCCGGCCCGGCGGACTCGTCCGGGTGACGGAGCTCGCCGGCATCGTGCCGATCTCGCCGGGTCACGTCCGGGTGCTGACGCTCCCCTCCGACGCCGTCGACTCGGAGAGGACGGTCGCCGCGCTCGCGAAATTCCTCCGCCGGGCCGGCCCCGGCCTGCTCGCGGCGTACGGCGGCGAGGCGGCCCATCTCGCCCGTCAGGCGACGGACCGGCCGGTCGTCCGGTTCGGCACGGCGACCGCGGTCCGGGAGGCGTCGGAGGTCGGCGTGGACGCGACCGTCATCGTCCTCGACGAGGAGCTTCCGAGGTTCCTCGAACCGTTCCGGGGTCCGAGCCCGCCGCCGCTAACGGTCGTGCGCCTCGGCGTCGGTCGGCCGGGCGCTCGCCGCGAGCGTGCGTAGGAGCGACGGGACGCCGTCCACGGTCTCCGCCCCCCGACGGAGGCGTTCGAGCTCCCGGGTCGCCGCCCCGCCGGCGAAGTCGCGGGTACCACCGCCCGACGGTTCGAGGAGGATCACGCGCGGGCCGGGCCGTTCCACCCCGACATCCTCCAGGTTCGCGAGATTGCCCGGACCGACCGGGAACGGGGCGACCACGACGACGTCCGCGTCGGCGAGTAGCTGGCGGTGGCGCTCGCGAACCTCCTGGCTCAGTGAGGCAAACGGCATCTCCGTGACCGTCGCCACGCCGAGCTCTTCCGCGGTCTGGGAGTCGGTGTCGAACAGCGGCACCGCCCCGAGCGTTACGCGGTAGCCGTCCTCGACGAGCGCACGGAGGATCGGCGCCGCCGAACCTCCGCCGCCCACCACGTGGACCCGGAGCCCGCGAGCCGCGGGGGACGAGCGAGCCGTCATGGTCGGGAGGCTCGGGATCAGGTAGGGAAGCCCCGTCCGAACGTCCCGACGGAGGTCGGCGACGACGCCCCAGACGTCCCGGAGGAGCGCCGGGGCGAGCACCGCCGCCGGCGGTCCATCGGCGACCGTCCGGCCATGGTGCAGGACGACGATGCGGTCCGCGAACCGCGCGGCGAGGTTGAGGTCGTGGATCGCCGCGATGACGGTCTTGCCCTCCGACCGGGCGAGACGCCGCACGCGTTCGAGCAGCTCGAGCTGGTAGCCCATGTCGAGGTGCGACGTCGGCTCGTCGAGGAGCAGCACCGGCGCGTCCTGGGCGAGAACCCGCCCGAGCCGCAGCCGCTGCCGCTCGCCGCCGCTCAGCTCGTGGAATCCGGAGGTCTCCCGGTCCGCAAATCCGAGCTCGGCGAGGATCCGGCGCGCGGTCTCCCGGTCCCCGGCCCGTTCGGGGGCGAACCGCGGGCGGTGGGCGTACCGCCCGTACTGCACGTACTCCAGGATCGGTACGTTGTCCCCGAGCGCCTCCTCCTGAGGCATCCAGGCGAGCGCACGGGCCCGGGCGTCGAGCGGCAAGCTCTCGAGCCGGGCCCCGCCGACCTCGACCGAACCGGTCCATCGGGGGACCAGCCCGAGCACCGCCCGGACGAACGTCGTTTTCCCCGAGCCGTTCGGGCCGGCGAGCGCAACGATCTCGCCCTTCCTCGCTGAGAGGGAGACGTGGGCGAGGGCGGTCACCCCCCGGTACTGGACCGTCAGCTCCGACGCGGAGAGCGCCGGGGTCTCGACGACCCTCATCCCCGGGGCCTCACGAGCCGGTCCCGGCGGTACAGTAGGTAGAGGAAGAACGGTCCGCCGACGAACGACGTCGGGATCCCCACGGGCAAGACCACCGACGGGATCGCGGATTGGGCCACGTCCCAGGCGAGCAGGAGGAACGCGGCCCCGACGAGACCGGCCAACGGAACGACCTTGCGATAATCCGGACCGACGACCCGCCGAACGATGTGCGGCGAAACGAGGCCGACGAAGCCGATGACGCCGGTGAAGGCGACGGCGGCGGCCGTCCCGACGGTCGTGAGGATGACGAGGAGGAGCGTCACCTGCTGGACCGGAACGCCGACGCTCTGCGCGACGTCCTCCCCCAGCTGGAGAAGGTTCAACTCCCGGCCGAGGAGCGAAAGGACCGCGCCGACGGAGATCAACACTCCCACGACCAGCGCGTCGTGGGTCCAGGTCGCGTCGCTCATCCCCCCGAGGAGCCAGAAGCTGACCTGCAGGCTGCCGAGCGGGTTGTAGAGGAGGAAGCTCGCGAGGATCGAGGCGAACAGCGCGCTCAGGGCGACGCCCGTCAGGAGGAGCGTTTCCGGGCTCCGTCGACCGGAGCGACCCGCGGCGAACACGATGACGCCGGGGATCAACCCGCCGAGGAACGCGAAGACGGGCAGGAGGATGTCGGCTTGGGCCACGCCGACGTTGAACACGAACAGGAGCGCCGCGCCCATCGCCGCCCCCGAGGAGAGGCCGAGGAGGTACGGGTCGGCGAGCGGATTTCGGAACACGCCCTGGAGCGTCGCGCCGGACAGCCCGAGGATCGCCCCCGCCGACAGCGCGAGGATCATGGCGGGCACGCGGGTCTGCCAGACGATCTCGCCCCAGATCCGGCACTGGGCGGCCGAGACGCGGACTCCGCTGCACGACGAAGCCGAGCCGACGGTCCCGGGGCCGTGAAGGAGGAGGCCGAAAACGCTCTCCGACGGGATCGGCACCGGGCCGACGAGCGGAGTGACCGCGAGGAGGAGGAGTCCGCCCCCGAGAAGCCCGTACGCGAGACCCCGGCGTCGGCCCGGGGCGGCGGGCGCGGCGAGCGCCGGGCCGCCGGCCACGGAAGCCATCTAGGGGGCCGGTACGAGCGTCGGGTGGAGCCAGTGCTCCAGGAGCGGCAGCGCGAGGATCATCGTCGGGTCCGCCTCGGTGACGACCGTGACGTCGACCGCGTACTTCGAGCCGTTCAGCTGGCTCCAGTACGGCGCCCCGCCCGGCGAGGTCCAGACGCTCGGCGTTTGGCCGGAGACGAGCGCGGCATCGTTCCAGCTCGTCCCGTAGATGATCACGGCGGGCTCATCGTTCAGGACCGTCGAGCCGTTCATCTCGAAGTAGGTGAGCGGGACGCCCGCGGCGACGTTCGATCCCCCGGCGAGCTCGATGAGCGACTCGCCAAACGTGCCCGGGCCGTAGGTGTAGTATCCGCCGCCGTCGAAGTAGTAGGTGAGGAGCACGGACGGGATCGAGACGCCGTTCGTGGAGAGGTTCGCATCGAGGGTGCTCGCGTTGTTGAGGACGTCGTGAAGCTGGGCCATGAGCGGGATCGCCGCCGGGTCGCCCGGATACAGCTGGGCGACGAGCGCGACGTCCCCGACAATCCCCTCGATGCCGGACGGCGCGAGCAAGATCACCGGGATGCCGTCGGTGACGGTCAGCGTTTCGACCGCCGCCGCCGAGGTGATGGTGCTGGCCAGGACGAGTTGCGGAGACCGGTTCAGGAGCTCCTCGGTGTTGAGGCTGGGGAAGTCCGAAATGCACGACGACGCCGAGAGGCCCCAGGCGCTCGTCTGGTTGGGCGAGTACTCGTTCAGGATCCCGTTCGCCGTCGGTTGGCAGCCGACCCCGACGACGTGGCTCGCCAGGTCGAGTCGGCTCAGGATGTCCATGATGCTCGGCGCGAGCGCCACGATCCGGGTGGCGTTCGTCGGGGCGGTGACCCGCCGGCCGAGGTCGTCGACCACGCTGATGGTGCGATTCCCGGTGCCCGTATGGGCGGCCGGCGGACGGAGCTCGAAGTACGCGGCCGTCCCGGCCACGGCCACGCCGGCGACGATCAGAAGGGCGACGACCACGACCTCGGGAGCGATCGTCCGCGCGGGCGCGGGCCGACTCGCCGGCGTAGGATTCAATGTCATTAGCTTCGAGACAAACAGCCTTTACATAAGGGTTGTGCGACGACCGCACGACCGGCCCCGGGCGGGCTCGCCGGCTCACAACAAAGGATATCTGCCCAGCCCCTCCGGGCGGCTCGGAGGGAGCATAGGCTAACTTGGCAGACCAGCGGGCTCCAGTCAGGGCGACGACTTCGTCGTCCTGCGATTAGGGTCTGCGGAGGGGCGCTTGCGCCCCGATGACGAATGACTGGAGCGCGCGGAGAGACCCGCATATGGGGGTTCAAATCCCCCTGCTCCCATCCCTCCCCTCGGTCCCCCGAACCCCTGTCGGCCCGGCCGGGCGGTCGCCGTGACGGCGGGAAATCCGTTCCGAAGCCCGTATAGAGCGGTTCGTGTCAGGAATCGCGGTGCTCGAGTACACCGGGATCCGGGTCCGGGACCTGGAGCGGGCCC
Source organism: Thermoplasmata archaeon (assembly GCA_036007995.1). GTDB lineage: Archaea > Thermoplasmatota > Thermoplasmata > Lutacidiplasmatales > UBA184 > Lutacidiplasma. Next base: position 1,808 of record DASYOF010000001.1, on the reverse strand, counting down.
GTCGGTTCTTCACCGAGGGTCTGGGTCTCGTCGCGGGCCGGACCGGCCGGATGGCCGCGGGCGGGGTCTGGCTGGAGCTCACCGACCCGGACAGCCACGCGATCCTGGAGCTCAATTTCTACCCGGACCAACCGCCGTACCGGGAAGGGGACGAGCTCGACCACCTCGGGTTCCGGGTCGACGATCTGGACGCGACGATCCGTCGGCTGACCGCGCTCGGAGCGCGGGTCCGGATCCCGCCGTTTCCGGAGGGAGACACCCGGCTCGCCTTCCTATCGGACCCGGACGGGGTCTGGATCGAGCTCGCCGAGACGCACGGGGCGGACACCGCTCCCACCTCGCTCGCCGTGGAGTAGGCGACCTCCGTGGCGTCGCTCTCCGAACCCCCGGGGGTCCCCCCGGAACCGATCGCCGGCTTCAACGGGGGATACCAGCCGTCCGACCGGTTCGTCAAGTGGTTCGGAAAGCCCGCCGCGCCGCCGCCCACCCAACACGCCCCCCCCGAGCACCGGGGTCTGGGCCGGTCCTCGTTCGGCGTCTTCTTCCTCACCACCCTGATCCAAATCCTCGGGCTGATCGCCACGGCGGCCGAAGGCCACACGTTCGGCCACCGGCTCGCCTCCGGCTCGGTCCCGTCGGGGAACGCGATCTGGGGCGAGCTCGTCTTCTTCCTCCTGATCGCCTCGTCGATCAATTGGCTCGGCGACCTCCGCGTCGGGTCGGCCTACACGTACTACGTCTCGCGCGGCCAGCCGGCGACCGAGCTCACCGGCACGTACCTGGGGCTGCGGCTCGTGCTCGTCAGCCTCATCGGGCTGGTGACGCTGCCGCTCACCTACCTGCTCGGGGGCACGTTCGGCTTCTCGTTCTCGGGGACGACGTACCTGTCCTTCGGGCTGTTCCTCCTGCTGCCCGTCCTCTGGACCCCCTGGATGGTGGTCTCCCAGCTCCGGGTCGCCCGGGGCCATTCGATCCAGGCGCAATATCCGCAGGTCGTGGAGGTCGCGGTCCGATCGACGGCGGTCATTTCGGTGATCTTCCTCGATCCGGGGCTCCTCGGATTCACCTACGCGTTCGTCCTTGGCGGGGTCGCCTCGTTCGCGTACTGCCTGCCCGAGCTGTGGCGCGAGATGAGCCCGCCGGCGCGGGCGCGCGCCGTCCAGATGCTCCGCTATTCGTGGCCCCTGATGGGGAGCCTGATGTTCCAGTTCCTCGCCTCGAACGCCCCCCCGCTCTTCGTGGAGGGGCTCCTGCACGACAGCGCCCTCTTCGGAGTGTTCTCCTGGGACAACGGCTGGCGGATCCTGCTCCTGTCGGTGCCGAGCGCGGTCGTCCTGCCGCTGTTCCCCTATCTCGCGAGCTTCCACGCGAAGGGCGACTACGCCCTCGTCCAACGGAAGACCTGGGAGGCGCTCCGCTTCACCGCGATCATCGTCGTCCCGATCTCCATCGCGGTCGTCGTCTATCGGGTCCCGATCCCGAACGTCATCAACAACACCTTCTACGCGCAACAGGGGGCGGTCGCGCTCCCGCTCCTGGCGATCTCCGCGATCCCCCTCGGTCTCAGCCAGGTGATCGGAACGTCCCTCAACTCGATCGGCTACCAGCGCCTCGAGCTCTACATCTCGGGCACGATCGTCGGCGCGATGGTGGCCTCGACGCTGATCCTGTTCGAGCTGTTCCCGACGCTCGGGGCGATCGCGGCCGGCGTCCTCGTCGGCTCGCTGGCGGCGCTCGCCCTGAACACCTACTTCATGGAGCATCTGTTGCACGTTCGCATCCGGCCGATGCCGATCGTTCGGATCCTC